>JADFPK010000163.1 GCA_022562375.1 Pseudomonadota bacterium | reverse complement strand
GAGCTTTACCAGCACATGCTGGAGGAGACCGTGGCGGCGCTTCGCGGCGGCGACGATGCACCGGCGGACGACTGGACGCCGCAGATCAGCATCTCCATGCCGGTGCTGATCCCGGAAGGCTACGTCGCCGATCTCGGGGTCCGTCTCGGGCTTTACCGCCGCCTTGCCGGCCTCCTCGCCGCGGCCGAGATCGAGGCCTTCGCGGCCGAGCTCATCGACCGCTTCGGAGCGCTGCCGGGCGAGGTCGAGAACCTGCTTTCCATCATCGCCATCAAGCAGCTATGCCGGGACGCCGGCGTCGAGAAGGTCGAGGCCGGACCGAAGGGCGCCGTGCTTTCATTCCGCGACAACCACTTCGCCAACCCCGAGGGGCTGGTCGAATTCATCCAGGCCGAGGCCGGGGCGGTGAAGCTCAGGCCCGACCACAGGCTGGTCTGCATGCGCGACTGGGCCAAGGGCGAGGCGCGGATCGCCGGCGTCGAGCGTCTGATGCGCTCCCTCGCCGCCATCGCCCAAGCGGCGGCAGGCGAGGGGACGCCGATGGCCGCCCGCCGGTCGAGCTAGAGAGCCTTCGCGCCAACCGGGGGCTTCACACCCGTTCGCTCATGCCCTCCTCGGCGTCGGCGAGGTCGAAGATGCGGTTGAAGGTCTCGGGCGGCTGGGCGCCGGAGATCGCGTGCCTCGTATTGACGACGAAGCAGGGAACGGCGTCGATGCCGAGGGTGCGCGCTTGGGCCTCATCGGCGCGGGTCTCCGCCACGTCCGCATCGGCCGCCAGATAGGCATCGAGCTCGTCCTTCGCGAGACCGGCCGAGGCGCCGATGCCGGCCAGAACGTGCCGATCGCCGATGTCGAGGCCATCGAGGAAATAACCCCTGAACAGGGCCTCGACCACCTCATCCTGGCGGCCCGAGTGGCCGGCGTAGCGGATCAGCCGGTGGGAGTCGAAGCTGTTGGGGGTGCGCCGGATGCGGTCGAAGGCGAAGGCGATACCTTCCTCGCGCCCGGCTTCGGCGATGGCGGCATAGACCTGGCGCGCGCGCTCGGGGCCGCCGAACTTGAGCGCCAGATATTCGTCCCGCGCCATGCCTTCGGCGGCCATCGCGGGGTTGAGCTCGAACGGCCGCCAGGTGACGGAAATCCCGCCGCCGGGGCGCCCCGCCAAGGCCTTCTCGAGCCGGCGCTTGCCGATGAAACACCAGGGGCAGATGGTGTCGGAATAGATATCGAGCTTCACGCTCCAAGATTACCCAGCCGCGCGGCGAAAGGCCAGTGCACACTCCGGCCGGAGAGTGCCGTGGGAGTTGGGAAGCGTCTTCGGGCTTGGTTCAATCCATGTCGCGCCGGGCGCGGGCGATCAATTCGTCGGTGTCGTCGCCAGGCTCCAGCGCGGCGCGGCCCGCCATCACCCAAAGACCGACGGGCTCGTCCTCGATGCCGAACTCGGTGTGGGTCAGGATCCACATGATGCGGTTCATCGGCGTCGCCGCGTCGTCCAACGAGGTGTGCGGCAAGGTGATGCAGAATCCGTCTTCAACCCTCGCCGCCATATCCTCGACGCGAACCAGGCGGGATAACCAGCTTGCCACTTCGGCGAACAGCCCATCGGCGGCCTTGTTGCCGAATTCCTTGCGCAACCCGGCCATGTTGCGAATCTCGAACAGTGCGATCGATAGCGGCTTCCGTCCCGCCTCACTGGCCTCGATCATCTGCTCGAGATGGGCGTGCAGCAACGCCGTACTGTAGAGGCCGGCGCTGGCGTCACGGGTTTCATCGCCGAGCGTCGCCAGTAAGGCCTCCCTGATATCGCGGCGCGCCCGCTGGCGCTTGACCAGGGTCATGATCGAGGCGTCAAGATCACCGGCGCTGACCGGTCTCAGATGCACGATGCTGGCGCCCTTGGCATAAGCCTCCGCCGGATCCTTCAAACATTCCGGGTCCGAGATGACGAGCACGGGCAGGTTGAAAAGCGCCGGGTTCTTACGGACCTGGGCGCAGAGATCGAGGTAGTCGGCGGCGGTCCCGCTTTCCAGCGAGACGATGGCGGCATCGAAGTCGCCGCCGCCGAGAAGCTTTTCCGCGGTTAAGGGGTCGGGCACCACTTCCAACCCATAGCTGCCCTCGAGCACGGCTTCGATGTCCTTGAGCGGGCTCTCGCCTCCTCCGGCCAGCAGGACCCGGTACCGACCGTCCCCGGCGCCGGGCCGAGGCAGGGTGACGTCGATGCCGAATGTCGTGGCGGTGTCCAGTCTCAGGCGCAACTCCGACTGCATGGTGGCGAAGCGGATTATGGGTTTGAGGCGATGGACCAGTTCGGTCCCGTCCGCGGTGCCGGCAAACACGTCATCGACATGCTGTTCCAGGTACGCGCGCCGGCGTTGGGGCGAGATGCCGTCGCCGATTATGACCAGGGGAATGTGCGAGATTTCCGGGGACGCCTTGAGTTCCGTGATCAGCGGGGCCTCGGCGCCGTCGCCAAACGGCGTCTTGAGCATGACGATGTCGGGAGAGCCCTGGCGCGCCCTCTCCAGCGCCCGCGCCCCGGCGTCCGCCGTCAGCACGCCGTAACCCGCGTCCTCGAGCTTCGCCGACAGCTGCCTCTGGTCCCCCGCGTCCTCGGCGACGAGCAGGATTCGACCGACCTGGTTCATCTCACCAATCGTTCCTTCAGGATATCGGGCCAAGACATCGGGCAGGTCCGCGAGGCCCAGCTTCGTCCCCGCGGCCGGCTCACTGCCGCCATAACATGGAAGAGTGCATAGCGCCGGCGGGTAAAGGAATGGTTATCAAGGGGAGGGGCGTCAAGACCGACCTTCTGGTATCGGCGGCACAAGCCCTCGGGCATCGTCACTCCGGCGCCCGTCACCGCCGAGGCGGGCGCGCACGAACGCGCCAGGCGCGGTACGCCGCCTGCCGTCTCGAGGGTCAGTCCAACAGAGCCGTTTCAGGGGGTGACAGCGGGGCGCGAGGCACCGGCATCTGGCCGGATGTTGGCCCGGCGCACCGCCTCAATGGATGGTTCCCTTCGGGCGCGTTGTCGGCGCCCGGTGTGGGCGTCTATTCCTCCGCCGGGGAAAGGTCCGAGGCCTTGAGGCCGCGGGGGTCTTCGACCACCTCGAATTTGACCTTCTGACCTTCTGATAATGTCCCCATCCCGGCACTTTCCACGGCGGTGATGTGCACGAAGACATCCTTGCCGCCGTCGTCCGGAGTGATAAAACCGAAGCCCTTCGCAGGGTTGAACCATTTGACGGTTCCAGTAGCCATAAATACTGTCCTTCACGTTCGTTAGTTCGGACGCCAAGTGCAATCATGCACCGGCGCATGCACGCAAGGGTTCCACGATGCCGGGAAATGACAAAGTCAAGTGTATAGGCCGTAAACCTCCCCTACGCCGGGCCATTTAAGTTGCCCGCGCCCGGATGTTACCCCACATCGTCGCAATCACAAGGGAAATCTGATCGGCGAAAGGGGCGCCGATTGGCGCCTCGCCCGCCAGGGTGGCGGAGAGAGTAGTCGGGAGTACACCTGTCTCTACTCAGAAATGTCTTTTTGCGAACGCTCTTCCGGATCCGGTTTTCAAGTATCGCTCGAATTTGAACGCCTTACTCCGATTCTCAAACGCGATGTACGCGGCGAGCTTCCAGGGACCGTGTCTGGCGGTATGAATTGATTTCCCTTCATTGTGCTCATTGACGCGCCGTTGAACGTCGGTTGTCAAACCTACGTAATACCGATCGGAGTTTGATTTGCTCTCGAGGATGTAAACGTAATGCATTTGGCCCGCCTACGCTAACCTGGCTCCGCCGAAGCGGCTACGCCAAGGCGAGAGCTACGGCGTGGCATTCGCCTTCGCACCTTTTTTCATTCCGCCGTAGCTGCGCAGCAGCGAAGGCGAATGGCGGATGGGGTGGGATTCGAACCCACGAGGAGCGCTAACCCCTGCCGGTTTTCAAGACCGGTGCCTTCGACCGCTCGGCCACCCATCCGTTGGTAATCAATGTCTTAACTGAAGTTCTTAATATAGTGGTGGGAGATTCGCCGGGCCAATCTCCGGGCCCGGCGCCCTGTCGCCATCGCCGTTCCCCCTTCTAGCGCAGGACCATGGGTCCGTCCAGCCGCATCGGGCAGGCTCCCCCGGTTGACCGGAATTAGCCCTCAAAACTTGCCAAGACCGCCATCGCGACAACCACCGCGCGTAGGCGTCCGCCAGGATCGGGCGGGGCGGGATTAGGCTGGCGCCCTGCCCACGGGTGTGGCGAAATGTCGATCGACGCCACCGAACCCCTCAGCCCAAGGGCAGGGACGTGCGGTACTTGACCTGGTTCAGCGCGAAGCTCGATTTGATGTTGGCGATGCCCGGGATGCGGGTCAGGTGGTCCTTGAGGAAGGCCTCGTAAGTGGGGAGATCGGAGACCACGACCCTCAAGAGGTAGTCCGCGTCGCCGGTCATCAGATAACACTCCATGACCTCGGGGCGCTGCTTCACCGCCGCCTCGAAGGTCTCGAGCGCCGCCTCGATCTGGCGCTCGAGCGTCACCTGGACGAAGACGCTGACCGGCAGGCCGACGGCGGCGGCATCGACGAGGGCGACGTAACCCGAAATGAGCTATAGCTGAATCTTGGTGATGGAGATTGAAGGCGGCGTATCCTGGCGTTGATTGAGACGCCGATTTTCCGAAGAAAGGATACGCCGTGAAAGAAGATACAGTTATAGCGTTTCGCCAGCCAGGATCATTTTCCGATGATCCGCTGACGGACATCCTGCGGGCCGGCGCCCGGCAGTTGCTGGGCCAGGCGATTGAAGCGGAAGTCGAGGAGCA
>JADFPK010000162.1 GCA_022562375.1 Pseudomonadota bacterium | reverse complement strand
CCGAGGAGATGATCAAGCACTTCATCCGCCAGGTCCATAACCGGCGTTCCTTCGCTTCTCCCCAGATCATCATCTGCGTGCCTTCGGGCTCCACCGCGGTGGAGCGGCGCGCCATCCAGGAATCGGCTGAAAGCGCCGGCGCCAGACGGGTGTATCTCATCGAGGAGCCGATGGCGGCGGCGATCGGCGCCGGCCTTCCGGTGACCGAGGCCACGGGATCGATGGTGGTCGACGTCGGCGGCGGCACCACCGAGGTGGCGGTGCTGTCGCTCGGCGGTATCGTCTACTCCCGCTCCGTTCGCGTCGGCGGCGACAAGATGGACGAGGCCATCATCGCCTATATCCGGCGCAACCATAACCTTCTGGTCGGTGAAGGCTCGGCCGAGCGCATCAAGAACGAGATCGGCTCCGCCTGCCCGCCGGCCGACGGCGAGGGCCGGGTGATGGAGATCAAGGGCCGGGATCTCATGAACGGCGTGCCCAAGGAACTCATCATCAGCGAGCGCCAGATCGCCGAAAGCCTGGCCGAGCCGGTGAGCGCCATCATCGAGGCGGTCAAGGTGGCGCTCGAGCACACGGCGCCGGAGTTGGCCGCCGATATCGTCGACAAGGGCATCGTGCTGACCGGCGGCGCGGCGCTTCTTGGCAATCTCGACTACGTGTTGCGCCACGCCACGGGCCTGCCGGTTTCGATCGCCGACGAGCCGCTGTCCTGTGTCGTACTCGGGACCGGGCGGACGCTCGAAGAGATGAAGACGTTAAAGAACGTGTTGACCACTTCGTACTGAACCGCGCCCGAGCGCGGCGCGAGTGACACCGGGTGCCAGTTCATATTGGGAGGTGTGACGGAATCCGCCGAGGGGATCGGATAGGGTGAAACTTCGGAAGGAAGGACTTATCCTGCGGCTGGCCGTCCCGTTCAAGGGGGTGGTCCAGCGCTTCGCCCTGCTCTCCCTCGTGCTTGCCGCTTTCGGCCTGATGATCCTGGGCAAGGCCGAGACCGTGCTGGTCGAACGCATGCGTACCGGCGTGACCGATGTCGTCGCGCCCGTCCTCGATGCCCTGTCGCGCCCCGTGGCGACGATGACCGAAATCGCCGATAACTTCCGCGATCTCACCCGGTTGCGGTCTGATAACACGCGGTTGCGGGAGCAGATCGAGCGCCTCAATGCTTGGCATGGGGTGGCGCGGCGGCTGGAGGCCGACAACCGGACCCTTCGCGCGCTGCTCAACTTCACGCCCGAGGAGCGGGCCACATTCATCTCCGCCCGGGTGATCGCGGATGGCGGCGGCCCCTTCGTGCGCAGCGTCATCGTCAATGCCGGCGCCCGCGACGGCCTGAGGAAGGGGCAGGCGGTGGTCACCGGGGCCGGCCTGGTCGGGCGGGTCTCCGAAGCCGGCGGCCGCGCCGCGCGGGTGTTATTGCTCACCGACTTGAACTCGCGCATTCCCGTCGTCGCCGAGCAGTCGCGCACCCGGGCGATACTCGCCGGCGACAATTCGCCCCGGCCGCGGCTGGTGTTCCTTCCCGAGAACGCCAAGCTGATCCCCGGCGAGCGTATCGTGACCTCGGGTCACGGCGGCGCCCTGCCGGCGGGTCTGCTCGTCGGCATCGTCACCTCGGCCGGTGAGGGAACCGTGCGCGTCGAGCCCATCGTCGATTGGGACCAGCTCGAATATGTGCGGGTGATCGACTTCGAATCCGTCACCTTGAAGCCGGCGCCAAGCGGCGAGGAGCGGCGGCGGAGTGGATCGTGAAGGGGAGCTTCTGGCAGCGTCTGGATAACGTGGCGCGCCGGCTCGTGCCTTTGGGCCTGACCCTGGCGTTGATCCTGTTCTCCGTCGTGCCCCTGCATATTCCGGGCTATTCGTCGATCGTTCCGATGCTGGCCCTGACCTCGGTTTACTACTGGGCCATTCACCGGCCCCGGCTGATGCCGCCCATCGCCGTCTTCGCCGTCGGGCTCGCCCAGGATTTCCTCAGCGGCACGCCTCTTGGCCTCCACGCCGTCGTGTTGTTGCTGACCTACGGCGCCATCGTTTCCCAGAGGCGCGCGTTCCTCGGCAAATCGTTCCTCGTCGTCTGGTGGGGGTTCCTCATCGTCGCCTTCACCGCCGTATTGGTGAGCTGGGTGCTCGTGTCGGCCCTTTCCGGCACCCTGATCGAGACCCGCGCGGGGGTGTTCCAGTTCCTCCTGACCTTCGCCCTCTATCCCGCCATGACGGCGCTGTTCGCCCGGGTTCAACGGGTCATCCCGCAGGCCGCCCGAAATGTACCGGGACCGTAGCCGCTACAAGATGTTCACCCGCCGCGCCCTGGTGCTGTCGGGGGGCAAGGTGGTGCTGCTATCGGCGTTGGCGGCGCGGATGTATTACCTCCAGGTCATCGAGTCGGCGCGTTATCGCGTGCTGGCGGAGGAGAACCGTATCAATCTGCGTCTCCTGCCGCCGCCGAGGGGGCGCATCGTCGACCGTTTCGGCGTCGAACTGGCGGTGAACGAGCAGAGCTACCGGGTCGTCATCGTCCCCGAGCAGACCACGGATGTGGGGGAGACCCTGGACAAGCTCGGCGCCATCATCCCACTCAGCGATTACGAGCGCCGCCGCGTCAGGCACGATATCAAGCGCCGACGCGGCTTCTTCCCGATCACCGTGCGCGAGAACCTGGTGTGGGATGAGGTGGCGAAGATCGAGGTCAACGCCCCGGACCTGCCGGGCGTGATGATCGACGTCGGCCAAAGCCGCCGTTACCCATACGGCGAGGCCGCCGCCCACCTGCTGGGTTATGTCGCCGCCGTTTGGGAGGCCGAATTGACCGGCGAGCCGCTGCTCACGATTCCCGATTTCCGCGTCGGCAAGGACGGCATCGAAAAGGTCCATGATCTCAGGCTTCGCGGCAAGGCGGGCGCCAGCGAGGTCGAGGTCAACGCCATCGGACGGGTGATCCGGGAACTGGCGCGCCGGGAAGGCCAGCCCGGCGACGAAGTGACGCTTTCCATCGACATGGCCCTGCAGAAATTCGTCTATGACCGCCTCGGCGACGAGAGCGGGTCGGTGGTGGTGATGGATGTCCATAGCGGCGAGGTCCTGGCCCTTGCGTCCACC
Source organism: Pseudomonadota bacterium (assembly GCA_022562375.1). The sequence continues at coordinate 1,721 of JADFPK010000162.1, read as the reverse complement.
CCCAGTTTCGATCCCAACGCCTTCACCAAGGGCATCACCACGGCCTACTGGCGCGAGCTCATCGCCAATCCCCGGGCGCCGCTGACGAACAAGGCCGTCAGCGGGCAATATGCGCCGGGTTCCGCCATCAAGATGATGGTGGCGCTCGCCGCGCTCGAGGGCGGAATCCTCACCCCCGATCACAAGGTGTTTTGCAAGGGATACGTCGAGCTCGGCAATGCGCGCTTCCATTGCTGGAAGAAATACGGCCACGGGCACACCGACATGTACAAGGGCATTCAGCAGTCCTGTGATGTCTTTTTCTACGACGTTGCCCGGCGCACCGGCGTCGATCGAATCGCCGCCATGGCGGCGCGCTTCGGCTTGGGCCAGCTCCTCGATATCGGCCTTCCGGGCGAGCGGCCGGGCCTGTTTCCGACCCGCGACTGGAAACTGGCGAATATCGGCGTGCCGTGGCAGCTCGGCGAGACCCTGATCGCCGGTATCGGTCAGGGATTCGTGCTGTCCACGCCCCTGCAGCTCGCGGTCATGGCGGCCCGGCTGGCGAACGGTGGACGCGCGGTCAAACCGACCCTGGTGCGTTCCGTGCGCCGGGCCGGCGAGGTGGAGACGGCCGAGGTTGGGACCGGCGCCGAGCCTCCCGACTTCCCCGAGATCAAGGTCGGCAAGGCTTCGCTCGCGTTCATCACCGGCGCCATGAACGCCGTCACCAACACGCCCAAGGGCACGGCTTACCGTGCCCGAATCAAGGAGCCGGGAATGGCCATGGCCGGCAAGACCGGGACTTCCCAGGTGCGCCGCATTTCGATGAGCGAGCGCCAATCAGGCTTGATCAAGAACAAGAAAAAACCGTGGATCGAGCGCGACCACGCGGTGTTCGTGGGCTTCGCGCCGGTCCACGATCCCCGCTACGCCGTCGCCGTCCTCGTCGAGCATGGCGGCGGAGGTTCGAAGGTGGCGGCGCCGATCGCGCGCGACGTGCTTATCGAAACCCAGCGCCGGGACCCCTCGGGCGTCTCCGGACCCCGGCGCTTCGCCAAGGGATGAAGGGCCGGGCGCGCAGGGGCGCCGATGATCGCGGCGGCACGAGCGACGGCATGGCTAGGACTGGGATGGCATGAGCGACGACGGCGAATTCTTTCACGCGGAAATGACGCTCCGCCAGAAGCTCTGGCAGATCAACTGGGGCCTGGTGGTGATCATTTGCACCACCGCCGTCATCGGCTTCGCCGTGCTTTATTCGGCGGCCAACGGCAGCATCTATCCCTGGGCGGCACGCCAGATGGTCCGGTTCTCCGCCGGTCTCGCGATCATGTTCACCGTCGCCTTGATCGATACCAGGGTGTGGCTGCGTTACGCCTATCTCATTTACCTGGGCGGGCTGGCCATGCTGGCCTATGTCGATGTCTTCGGCGCCGTCGGCAGGGGGGCGCAGCGGTGGATCGATCTCGGCGCCTTCAACCTGCAGCCCTCCGAGGTCATGAAGGTCGCCCTCGTGCTGGCGCTGGCGAGATACTTCCATGCCATCCGCTTCGAAGAAATCGGCCGTATCCGCTATCTCGTCTGGCCCCTGGTGCTGGTGGCGGCGCCGGCGGCGCTGGTTTTGCGCCAGCCCGACCTCGGCACCGCCATGATGCTGGTGCTCGCGGGAGGCGCCATGTTCTTCATGGCCGGCGTCAGGCTGTGGAAGTTCGGCGCCGTCATCGCGCGCGGTCTGGCGA
>JADFPK010000009.1 GCA_022562375.1 Pseudomonadota bacterium | reverse complement strand
GACGGCGTGGTCAAGACCCTGAACCTGGAGGAGGCCGGCGGCTACGAGGTCAGCGACGCCGAAACCTTGCTCGGGCAACTCTGAGCCGGGCCGCTCCTTGCGGTGCCCCGGAGCGGACGGAGTAGTCGCTCGCGATACGGCCAAGGGGCGACACCCCCTGGACCCCCTAGTTGGTAAAATGGCCAAACTGGCAAAAACCAAGGAAAACCGGGCGATTCCTTGATGCAGGACTCGACGCTCAAAGACCGAACCCCGCCGATGGCGGGGCCCGTTCCTTCTGGGTAAGTTCAAATCTACCGCGCCGTCACATTGGCATGTATGGCTTGACCCCAAGGATTTTTGTCGCCGCGTGCAGAGCCTTGATCGCCTCCCCGTGATTTCCGCTCTTATGGAAAGCAGCGCCCTTGTCGCGCAATGCCTTGACCTCCGCTATCTGCGTTTTGCTCAATCCCGTTGCCTTTGGCAGGGCTTGGTCGATGATCTTGACATCCTTCGGACAGTGCTTGGCAAAAGCCGGCGCCGTCATGGCCATGAGCACCGCGGCCGCTACGAGAATAGTTTTCATGGATGTTCCTCCCTGTAAAGTGTCCACCGTAAAGTGCCCGCCGATCACGAGCGTGGAAGCGATTCTGCGAACGATTCGCAAGGGAGTCAATGAAAACCCGACATTCCCCAGATGACATCCAATTTCGTGGAAATTTCAGCATTCCGGCAAGGCGCGGTCAAAAAACCCGCATGGCGCCTTTAGCATTTGCCGTCAATACCCCTTGCCGGTGATCTCTTCGACGCCTTGGCGCGCCAATTCATCGGCGCGCTCGTTGCCGGGATCGCCGGCGTGGCCCTTGACCCAGCGCCATTCGACCTCATGGCCGGCGGCGGCGGCCTCCAGCCGGCGCCAGAGATCCTCGTTCTTCACCGGCTTGCGCTTGGCCGTCTTCCACCCCTTGGCCTTCCAGTTCTCGATCCAAACGGTGATGCCGTCCTTGACATAGACGCTGTCGGTATGAAGCCGCACCTTGACCGGCCGGGTGAGGGACTCGAGGCCCTTGATCGCCGCCGTCAGCTCCATGCGGTTATTGGTGGTGTCCGCCTCGGCGCCGTGGATTTCCCGCTCCTTGCCCTTGTAGATCAGCACCGCGCCCCAGCCGCCGGGACCGGGATTGCCGCTGCAGGCGCCGTCGGTATAGATGTCGACCACCGCCGGCTCCGCCGCCTCCGGGGCGGATTTTCCCCCCGACCGCTTCACGCCGTCACTCGAGGCCATAGGCGCCGGCGCCGGTGACGCCTTGGTGGAATTTGAGCTTCCGCAGGTATTCCAAGGGGTCCTTCGGCTTCACCCAGGCGCCGTCGGGATGGTTGAGCCAGTCATAGAGCCGGGTCAGCAGGAACCGGAGCGCGCTTCCCCGGGCGAGCAACGGCAGCGCCTCGAGTTCGGTGTCGGAGAACGGGCGCACACGGCGGTAGGCGGAAAGCATCTGGCGCGCCTTGGTGATGTTGAAGCTGCCGTCGGTCTCGAAGCACCAGGCGTTGAGGCAGATGGCGAGGTCATAGGCGAAGAAATCGTTGCAGGCGAAATAGAAGTCGATGAGGCCCGAGAGCTTGTCGGCGAGAAAGAAGACGTTGTCGGGAAAGAGATCGGCATGGATGATGCCCGCCGGAAGATCCTGGGGCCAGTGGGCCTCGAGATGGGCGAGCTCGCGTGCGATCTCCGCGGCCAGATCCGGGCGCACCTCGTCGGCCCTGGCCTCGACCTGCCGGAACAGGCGCCGCCAGCCCTCGATCGAGAGCGCATTGACCCTCTCGCCCTCGAACGAGGCGCCGGCGAGGTGCATCCGCGCCATGGTCGCGCCGAGTAACGCGCAGTGCCGGGGCTGGACGCGCCGCGGCCAAACGCCCTCGAGGAAGCTGATGATCGCGGCGGGCCGGGAGCACAACTCGCGCAGCGCCTTTCCGTCGCCGCCGCGGATCGGCGTCGGGCAGACGATGCCCTGGCCGGCGAGATGTTCCATCAGGCCGAGGAAATAGGGAAGGTCCCCGCGGTGCACCCTTTTTTCGTAAAGGGTCAGGATGTAGGTGCCGGTCCCGGTCCCGAGCAGGTAGTTGGTGTTCTCCACCCCCTCGGCGATGCCCTTGAACGAAACCAGACCGCCGAGGTCATACTGGGAGAGGAATTCTTCGAGTTCCTCGTCGGATACTTCCGTGTAGACGGCCATGATCTTGTCTTGTCGGAACCGGGTTCAGGGTGCGGGCGGGAGCGGCGTAACCCTACCGGGTGAAAGACGGATGGGGTGGAATTTCGCGCCGTCGAAGCGGCTGAAAAAGATCAAGTGGTGAGCTCACGGGGCAAGCTGAACCGCACCTCCTCGCGGATCACGCTCACCTCCTCCAGCGAGACCTCGAAACGCTCGCGGCAGGCGTCGAGCAGGCCTTCGATGAGAACCTCGGGCGCCGAGGCGCCGGCGGTGATGCCAAGACACTCGACGCCGTTCATCGAATCCCAGTCGATGTCGGCGGCGCGCTGTACCAGAAGCGCCCGCGGGCAGCCGTTCAGCGCCGCGACCTCGACAAGCCGGCTCGAGTTCGACGAATTGGGCGCCCCGATGACGATCAGCACGTCGCAGCGCGAGGCGATTTCCTTCACCGCCCGCTGGCGGTTGGCGGTGGCGTAGCAGATGTCGCTCTTGCTCGGCCCCTGGATGCCGGGAAAACGCTTCATCAACACCTGGACGATGTCGGCGGTGTCGTCTATCGACAGGGTCGTCTGCGTCACATAGGCCAGATTGTCCGGATCGCGCACCACGACGTTTTCCGCCTGTTCCAGGGTCTCGATCAATATGATCGCGCCTTCGGGCAACTGGCCTATGGTGCCTTCGACCTCGGGGTGGCCGGCGTGACCGAGCAGCAAGATTTGGCGGTCGGCGGCGAAATGATGTTCGGCCTCGTGGTGGACCTTGCTCACCAGCGGGCAGGTGGCATCGAGATAGAATAGCTCACGGCGCTTCGCTTCCTGGGTCACCGCCTTCGGCACCCCGTGGGCCGAGAATATCACCGTTGCGTCGTCCGGGATTTCGTCGAGTTCCTCGACGAAAATGGCGCCCTTGTCCTCGAGGTTCTCGACGACGTGGCGGTTATGGACGATTTCGTGGCGGACATAGACGGGCGCGCCGAACCTCTCGAGCGCCCCCTCGACGATCTGGATGGCCCGGTCAACCCCGGCGCAAAACCCCCTCGGGCTGGTCAGCAGTATCTTGAGATGTGGTTTCGCCATGTTCCGGTCCACGCTCAGCGGCGGTCCTTCGCCCTCATCGAAAACTTTTCCCGTGCGGCGGGTCTTGTGCAATCACGAACGGTTACCTAAAGTCCCGTCAACGGGAAACCGGTCGCGTCTGGCACGCCGCGCCCGCGCGGGGCGTGATAATAACCTAGTAATTTACTGCCCTAAATCAAGCAAGTACAGCCGTTAACGGAGAAGGAAGGGTGTCATGACCGAGCCGCTGATCGCCCAGAAAGGTTTCTTTAGCGTCGAGGTCGAGGCCGGCAAGCAATATTACTGGTGTGCCTGCGGGCGCAGCGCCAATCAGCCCTTTTGCGACGGCTCCCATAAGGATACCGGGATCGAGCCCGTCGCCTTCAAAGTGGCCGAGGCGAAGGAGGTCTACCTTTGTGGCTGCAAGAGGACCGGCGACAGGCCCTATTGCGACGGCACCCATGGCAAACTTTAAACAAGAACCACTCTGGGAGCGGCCGGTGTTCGATCGCTTGCCGGGAGGTGGCATGTGTTGACGCCCGGTTGGCGCAATCTGGCGGGAATTTCCCTTGCCCTGGTGGCGGCGGGGTGCGGCATGTTCGGCGGACCCAAGGTGCCGCAACATCCCTGTCCCCGGGCCGGCATTCTCAAGGACGCCCAGCGGCTCACCAAGTTTCTTCCCGGTCCCGGACGGGACCTGACCGATGTGGTGTTCCAGGTCCAACTCGCCGATGTCAGGACCCAGTGCATCTACGGCACATCCGGCGTCAAGATCGACATGTTGGTCGACATCGCCGCCGAACGGGGGCCGGCGGACAAGAGCCGAAAGGCGGTGTTCGCCTATTTCGTCGCGATCTCCAATCCCGCCGGAACCATACTCGCCAGGGAACGGTTCACCGCCCTGATACCCTTTATTCCCAATGTCAGCCGCGCCCTGGCGGTCGAGGAGCTCGAGCAAATGATTCCCCTGCCGCGCGGCCGCTCGGCGGAGAACTACAGGATCATCGTCGGCCTTCAGGTGACCCGGGAGGAGCTCGAGTTCAACCGGCGCCCGCGTCAGCGCAGATAATCTTCGATGGCGTGGTTGACCTCGATCACCCGGTCGTTAAGATATCCCGTTGAGTCGGTAGAATCCGCGAGTGCCGATCATCGTCTTTCGCGGATGCTCAGATGATCCCTGCGGGAGAGACCGGCACGGTCTCATTGACGGTGCCGGCGCCGAAGGAGCAAAGGTCCCAGAAACTCTCAGGCAGAAGGACCGCAGGGTGATGACGCTCTGGAAAGCAGGCGTCCGGCCTTGAACCGAACCGAGGACGCCTCACCGAAGATGTAAGCCGGGCGCGGTACTTTCCGTTGGCCGGTGAATCTTTCAGGTCCAAAGACAGAGGGGACTGCCGCCGCCGCCGCCGCAATCGCGCGGAAGCAGTCCGGTAGCTGTTGGAGGGCCCATTGACCGATCCCGCACCAGAAAAATTGCAGCGGACGGCGTTGTTCGACCTCCATGTCGAGATGGGCGCCAGGATGGTGCCTTTCGCCGGCTACGAGATGCCGGTCCAGTTCCCCGGCGGCATCATCGCCGAGCACCTCCATACCCGCTCACGGGCGTCGCTCTTCGACATCAGCCATATGGGGCAGCTGACGCTGGCGGGCGGGGATGTGGCCGAGGCCATCGAGACAGTGGTGCCGGGCGACATCCAGGGGCTGGCGCCCGGGGCCATGCGCTACACCATGTTGACCGACGACACCGGCGGTATCCTCGACGATGTCATCGTCACCATTGCCGACGATCACCTTTCCATGGTGGTCAATGCCGCTTGCCAGGCGGCCGACCTCGACCACCTCCGCGACCGTCTCGCCGGCCGGGTGGAGATCACGCATCTCGAGGACCGGGCGCTGCTGGCGCTGCAGGGACCCCGGGCGGTGGAAGTGCTGGCGCGTTTCGCCCCCGCTTGCCGGAACATGGGGTTCATGACGGCGCAAGCCATGGGCATCGAAGGGATCGACTGCATGGTCGCCCGCGCCGGCTATACCGGCGAGGACGGTTTCGAGATCTCGCTTGGCAACGACTCCGCTGCCGGCCTCGCGCGCCTCTTGTTGGGCGAAGACGACGTCATGGCGGCGGGACTCGGCGCCCGCGATACGCTGAGGCTCGAGGCCGGGCTCTGTCTTTACGGTCACGACATCGACACCGCGACGACGCCGGTGGAGGCCAGGCTCGGCTGGACCATTTCCAAGCGCCGCGCCGAGGAAGGCGGTTTCCCCGGGGCCGACATCATCCGCGCCCAGTTGGTGGAAGGAACCAAGCGCAGGCGCGTCGGCATTATGCCCTCGGGCCGGGCGCCGGCACGCCGGGGGACGGAAATCACCGACGCCGAAGGCCGCACCATCGGCGAGATCACCAGCGGCGGCTTCGGCCCGACGGTGGGCGGTCCGGTGGCCATGGGCTATGTCGAAACCGGCCAGGCCAAGCCCGGCACCGGGGTCAAGCTGATGGTGCGGGGCCAGGCGCGGGCGGGCGAGGTGACGGCCTTGCCGTTCGTTCCATCGCGTTACTACAGGGGCTGATCTAGAGCGGTTCCTATCTACCAAGAGCCGCTCTAGCATATAAAACAAGAGGTTATGACCCATGAGCGATATGAAATTCAGCCAGGAGCACGAGTGGATTCGCCTCGACGGCGACATCGCCACCGTCGGCATCACCGATTACGCGCAAGCGCAGTTGGGCGACGTGGTCTATGTCGAACTCCCCGAAATCGGCAAACGGGTGAAGCAGGGGGACGAGATGGCGGTGGTCGAATCGGTCAAGGCGGCGAGTGAGGTCTACGCGCCGGTGAGCGGCGAAGTGACCGAGGTGAACGGGGCCTTGTCCGATGCGCCCGACGCGGTGAATGCCGACGCCCTGGGGGCCGGGTGGTTCGTCAAGATCAGGCTCAGCGATCCGTCCGAACTTGACAAGCTGATGGACGAGGCGGCCTATTCGGCCTTCACCGCAGGGCTCGGCTGATGCGCTACCTGCCGCTGACCGATAACGATCGTCAGGCCATGCTGGCGGCCATCGGCGTCGCTTCCATCGAGGATTTGTTCGCCGACGTGCCCGAAGCGGCGCGCCTCGAGGCCCCCCTCGATCTGCCGGACCATGCCGGCGAAATGGAGGTCGAGCGCGCCATCGCCGGGATGGCGGCAAGGAATCTCAGTCCCGCGACGGCGCCCAGCTTCCTCGGCGCCGGCGCTTACCGTCACCACCTGCCGGCGACGGTGGATTACCTCATCCAGCGCGGCGAGTTCCTGACCTCCTACACCCCCTATCAGCCCGAGGTGTCGCAGGGGACGCTGCAATATCTGTTCGAGTTCCAGACCCAGGTGGCGCTGCTGACCGCCATGGACGTCGCCAATGCCTCGATGTATGACGGCGCCAGCGCCTGCGCCGAGGCGGTGATGATGGCGCGCCGCATAACCGGGCGCAACAAGGTGGTGCTGTCGGGCGGGCTGCACCCCCATTACCGTGAAACCGCCGCCACCTTCGCCCGCTATTCGAATGCCGAGTTCGCGGCCGCGCCGCCCGACGTCGAAGGCGTCGAGGACCTTGGCGCCATGATCGACGGTGAGACCGCCTGCGTCGTCGTCCAGAACCCGGCCTTCTTCGGCCACCTCGGCGATCTTGCCCCGCTAGCCGCCCGTTGCGCCGAGGCCGGCGCCGTCATGATCGTCGCCGTCACCGAGGTGGTGTCCTTGGGCGCGGTCAGGCCGCCCGGTGAGATGGGGGCGGATATCGTCGTCGCCGAGGGCCAGTCGCTGGGCAATCCCCTCAGTTTCGGCGGCCCCTATGTCGGCCTGCTGGCGACCAGGGACAAGCATGTGCGCCAGATGCCCGGACGCATCGTCGGCGAGACCACCGATGCCGACGGCAGGCGCGGCTGGGTGCTGACCCTTGCCACCCGCGAGCAGCATATCCGCCGCGACAAGGCGACGAGCAACATCTGCACCAATTCGGGCTTGTGTGCGCTGGCCTTCACGGTGCACCTGGCGCTTCTCGGCTCGGCCGGGTTGAAGCGGCTGGCGGCGATCAATCATTCGGCGGCGGTCGGCGCGGCGGACGTGCTCGGCGCGGTGCCCGGCGTCGAGGTGCTGAACGATACCTTCTTCAACGAGTTCACCCTCCGGCTCTCCAAGCCCGCCGGCGCCGTCGCCGATAAGCTGGCGCGAAGAGGCGTGCTTGGCGGCGTGCCGGTGTCGCGCTTCTATCCCCGAGTTCCCGAACTGGCTGGCCTCCTGCTCGTCGCCGTCAGCGAAACCAATTCGGAGGCGGACATCGCGGCCTTCGCCGGCGCGCTCGAGGCGGCCTTGTGATGGCCGCCACAAGCCGAACGCCGGGCACCATAAGCGGTAACCGCGGGCTCCAGATCGAGGAGCCGCTGATCTTCGAGCTAGACGGCGCCGGGGGTACCGGCGTCGACCTCGCCCGCCCGGCGCCGGGCGAAGACCGGCTTGGCGGGCTCGCGCGCCAAGGCGAGATCGGGCTGCCGGGACTGTCGGAGCCCGAGGTTATGCGTCACTTCACGCGCTTGAGCCAGAAGAACTTCGCCATCGATGCGGGCTTCTATCCGCTGGGGTCGTGCACCATGAAGCACAACCCCAGGCTCAACGAACGGCTCGCCCGCTTGCCCGGCCTCGTGGACTTGCATCCGATGCAGCCGGAAGCGACCGTCCAGGGCGCGCTCGAGCTGATCGACAGCCTCGCCCGCTGGCTCAAGCTGCTGACCGGCATGGAGGCGGTGGCGCTGTCACCGGCGGCCGGCGCCCAGGGCGAGCTTTGCGGCATGATGTGCATCAGGGCGGCATTGGAGGCGAAGGGCGATGCCAGGCGGCGGGTCCTGGTCCCGGAATCCGCCCATGGCACCAACCCGGCGACCGCCGCCGCCTGCGGCTACGAGATCGACGCCGTCGCCGCCAATGCCCGCGGCCGGGTCGACCTTGCGGCGGTGAAGGGCAAGCTCGGCGAAGATGTCGCCGGCATCATGTTGACCAATCCCAGCACCTGCGGGCTGTTCGAGGACGAGATCCTGGAGATCGCCCGGGCGGTGCACGAAGTCGGCGCCTACTTCTATTGCGACGGGGCCAATTTCAACGCCATCGTCGGCAAGGTCAGGCCCGGCGATCTTGGCATCGACGCCATGCATCTCAATTTGCACAAGACTTTCTCGACCCCCCATGGCGGCGGCGGGCCGGGCTCGGGGCCGGTGGTGCTGTCGGGCGGGCTGGCGCCATTCGCGCCGTTGCCCTTCGTCGTCCATGACCATAAGGGCTTCCGCCTGGTCGAGCATCGCGGCGAAACGGAAGATGAAGGGCTAAGCGCCATCGGCCGGCTCAAGGGCTTTCACGGCCAGATGGGCATGTTCATCCGCGCCCTTGCCTACATGATGAGCCACGGCGGCGACGGGTTGCGCCAGGTGGCGGAGGACGCGGTATTGAACGCCAACTATCTTCTCGCCGGCCTCGAGGACGTGCTGACGGTTTCCTATCCCGGTCCGTGCATGCATGAGGTCCTGTTCGACGACGGCTTCCTAGAGGATACCGGGGTGAGCACGCTCGACTTCGCCAAGGCCCTGATCGACGAGGGCTTCCACCCCACCACCATCTATTTCCCCCTGGTGGTGCACGGCGCCATGCTGATGGAGCCGACCGAGACCGAAAGCAAGGCATCCCTCGATCAGTTCATCGCCACCGTCAGGGGTCTCGCCGCCGCCGCCAAGTCGGGCGATGCGGCCAAATTCCATGACGCCCCCAGGCTGACGCCGAGACGCCGGCTGGACGAGACCGGGGCGGCGCGCCACCCGATCCTGCGCTGGCGCCCGGCGCCGGACAAGGCGGCGGAGTAGGCGGCCCGGCGCATGGCGACGATCCTCGAGGACTTTTCCATTCCGGCGTTGATCGACGCCATCGAGATGAACGCGATCGAAAGCTGCAAGGCCTGGTCGCGGTGGCCCGGGATGGAGCTTTACGAGGATGCGGACTTGATCTGGACCCGCACCGGCATCCCCTTTTCCGTCTTCAACAACGTCTTCCGCGCCCGGCTTTCGCCGAACGGCATCGAGGCGGCCATCGAGAAGGCCGTGGCCCGGTTCGCCGAACGTAACCTGCCGATGCTCTGGTGGATCGGCCCGTCGGCCGGACCCGAGAAGCTGGCGAACCATTTGGCGGCCAGGGGATTGGTCCATGCATTCGAAGCGGCGGGCATGGCGGTCGATCTCGGCGGCTTGGCCGACGGTCCGTCGGCGCCGCGCCACCTCGAGATCGAGGAAGTCCGTGATCTCGAGACGCTTGGGACCTGGTGTGCCGTCATGGCCCCGGTCTACGAGTTTCCCGGTTTTGCCCTCGAGCCGTGGGTCGAGATGCACGCGGCGGTGGGGCTGGGCGCCGATCGGCCCTACCGTCACTACATCGCCAGGCTCAAGGGAACACCGGTGGCGACGGCGTCGGCGTTCTTCGGCGCCGGTGTCGCCGGTATCTCCAACGTCGCCACGCTGCCGGAGTTCCGGGGCCAGGGAATCGCCACGGCGGTAACGCTGGCGCCTTTGCTGGAAGCGCGGCGCTTGGGCTATCGCATCGGCGTCCTGTTCGCCTCTGCGGCCGCCATCGGGCTTTACCGGCGGCTGGGATTTCGCGAATATTGCAAGGGGAACTGCTATGCCTGGACCAATGAGTGAAAGTTCTCCTGGGGAGGGATTGGTGATGGATACCAGCCGGATCGATGAATTTCACGCCCATGTCTATTACGACAAGGAAACGCGGCGCCGCGCCGGGCGTCTGCGCGAGGCGATCTCGGGACGCTTCGAGGTCAAGATGGGAAGCTGGCACGACGAACCGGTCGGTCCCCACCCCCAGGCGATGTATCTGGTCACCTTCGGCGCCGATCAGTTCCAACATTTGGTGCCGTGGCTGATGCTGAATCGCGACGGGCTGACGATCCTGGTCCATGCCGAGACGGACGAGAGCAGCTACCGCGATCACACGGACTTCGCGATGTGGCTGGGCCAGGCGCTCGATCTCCGACTGGAGAAGTTCAAGGCCAAGGCGCAAGACGCCGATTAGCGCCGACCCCCGAGAGGGGCGGCGTTATTTCGCACTGCGTCGCCGGGTCGAGCCGAGGGGAGTGCGCCTAATCCGGGGGAAAGGTCAGAAAGTCTAACAACCGCTGCTTGACTCGTCACTATAATGCACGTAGTATTTCAACTATTAGTTATGTTTCGCACTAACTCATAATCAGACGCTAACTGTCACGATCGAAGCCTTGGGCTGTTGTATGGCGTTAAGTCCCGAGCTCGGCTGCTCCTAGGGCAGCTATAGAGCGGAAGATTAAACAGGAGGGATGCTAATGCGTATACAGAAACGCCATTTCATATTAGTAGTTCCTATGTCTCTATCTTTACTGCCGGGAGGAAAGGACCTCGGATATTCTTGTGAAATCGTATTGTTGTAGCGGCAAGTTCACCTGCCTGAACTAACAATTGCTAATTGTAGTGGAGAGGCACCTAATGTCTGAGCGAGAAACACCAACGAAAATTGAATCTATTCCAGAAGTTCATCTCGACCCATGGCTTATCGCCCATGCTTCAGTGGGAGAACCCTTGGGCCCTTCTATTGATGTATTAGCTTCCACTGTCATTCTAGAAGCTCAATTTCCTGCAATTGTCGAGCTCGAGTCCACACATTCTTATGACCTCTATTGCAGATCGCTTGGTGCCCGCGACCTGTTTGACCTCTTCCAAATAGAGAAAGAAGGCCAACTTCTCGCTGAGAGAATTCGCCTCGAAATGCCGGATCACGCCAGTATGGCAATCCATAAATTCTTCACTGAGACCCCATCAGAAGGATTGGATTTCCCAATTCCTCAAAATGTACGTGAATGGGTTTCCAATGAAACACTGTGGGAAAAGGTCATGGATTTTTTTCGCGGGTACGTCATTACCGATATCTTGTCCACCCGATATTATGTGCCAGTATTTTGCGTGCGACCTGCTCAACATGATGGTGGAAAATGTAAGGTAGAGTACTCTCAGGCTAATTCAGAGGGTTTTGAATTTACTATAGGAATACCTGGGTTGTTGGGGGGGCATGGGCTCGTCAGAACCTCCGGATATGACATTGAAACAGGCGAATTCAACGTGCCATGGCAATTGCAGGCGGAAGTTAATGCGCTCGTGATTGAACGCACCTCCGAAGCTTTGCATAAAAAATTGACGATGGTACCGATAGATGTAGCAAGCCTTGGTGACGCGGATTTCGGCGACTCGGATTTTATAAATTATGATATCTCAACTAAGAACCAGCTAATCCCACCTCCTTTCGTCAAACGGTCTGCGACTGGAAGCTGGCATACTAAGACAATTGAAAAGCGAAGTTTTGATAAATTTGATTTTAGCGTGAATATCCATGGCTTTGGCGAGTTTAGATATGTTGTGGAGAGTACGTCCAACGAAAAGTTTCGTATCAAATACTATGCTGTCCCCCGGCACAAATACGAATTGCGAGGACTTAGTGAAAAATGCCATGACATTTTCGTTTTTCACGAAGCTATTAGTTAAATTGTTAATAGGATTTTCGGATGTTCACTTGAAAAAAAGCAATATCGCGGACTCTCTAAGTTCAAGCTCCCAGTCCGATGAAAGGGGGATTACGCCGGGGATTATCCAGGCGGCCATGGCCGCTTATCGGGGCACGCCAGCCATTAAAAGTGAAGGGGTCAAGATTTGACCCCTTTTTCAGTTCGCGCCGCGTCGCCGGGTCGGGCCGAGGGGAGTGCGCCTAGTGCAGTTTGTCGGGGAGTTCCTTGATCGCGTCCTCGACCAAGGCGTCCGATTTCCCCTTGTCGACGTTTTCCTCGATCAGCTTGCGGGTGGCGCCGAGCGCCATGTCGATCGCGGCGTTGCGCACCTCCTCGACGGCGCGGGCCTCGGCCTGGGCGATCTTCTCCATCGCCAGCTGCCCGCGCCGCTCGAGCGCCGCCGCCAGGTCCCGTGCCGCCGCCTCGCCCATGCGCTTGGCCTCGGCCTCGCCGCGGGCGAGGATTTCCTCGGCTTCCTTGACCGCGTCGCGCTGCTTGCGCTGATAATCGGCGAGCGCCGCCCGCGCATCCTCGGCAAGACGGCGGGCCTCTTCCAGTTCCTTGGCGATGGCGTCGGAACGGCCGTCGAGCGCCGAAGTGATCATCCGGGACACCGGCCGGAACAACAGGCCGACGAAAATGACGAAGGCCACCGTCAGCCAGAACTCGGCCGCCAGATAGAATGGAGCCGCTTGCCCGATGGCCTTCTCGGCCGCCAACGCCCCCATCAGTCCTTCTCCCCGAGCACGGTCTCGACGGCGGCGCGGGCGCCCTCCTCGCCGATCTTCAACCCGATCAGCTTTTCCGTCGCCTCGGCGGCGATCTCGGCGGCGACGGTATGGACGTGCTTGAGCGCGTCGCGCGTCGCGGCGCCGATGCGTTCTTCCGCCTCCTTGCCCTCCTTCGCGAGTTTCCCGGCCAGCGCTTCGTGGCGCTCCGCCGCCTCGCCCGCCAGCACCTCGGCCGCCTCGATCAGCCGTCGATGGGCCGCCAGACGGGCCTCTTCCAGGGACTTTTCGTAAGATTCCCGGGCCGCCTCGGCCTCGACCTTCAGGGCCTCGGCCTTCTCCAGATCGCCGTCGATCTTCTTCTGGCGTTCCTCGAGGACCGAGGCGATGCGCGGCACCACGGCACGCGCCAGGATCAGGTAAAGGCCGATGAAGGTGATGGCCAGCCACACCAACTGGGGCGCGAAGGTCGCGGTGTCGAGTTGCGGCATCTTGACTCCTAGGGATCGGGCGCCGGCTTCGCTTGCCGCCGCCCGTTGCCGGCGCTTACTCCTAGCCGTAAAGCAACAGGAAGGCGATCAACAGGGCATAGAGCGCCACCGCTTCGACCAGGGCGAAGCCAAGCATGGTGTAGGGGAACACCAGGGGCTGCGCCGCCGGATTGCGCGCGACGGCGGAAATGAAGGCCGAGAAAATACTGCCGATACCGACCCCGACGCCGGCGAGGCCGATGACGGCGAGCCCGGCGCCGATTTGCTTTGCGGCTTCAACATCCATATTCCTGATTCCTTATCCGTTACTGTTCTTGAACCGACATACCGATTCCCGCCTTGCCTTGTGCGGATACGACTCATCCCTAGTGCAGATGCAGCGCATCGTGAAGGTAGAGGCAGGTGAGAATGGTGAACACATAGGCCTGAAGCACCGCGACGATGACCTCGAGCCCGTAAAGCAGGACGATCACCGCGATCGGCACGAAGCCGGCGATGCCAAGCATGACGACGAAACCGGCGAACACCTTGAGCATGGTGTGCCCCGCCATCATGTTGGCGAACAGCCTGAGGCTGAGGGTCACCGGGCGGGCGAGGTAGGAAATGATCTCGATGGGCACCAGCAGCGGCGCCATGTAGAGGGGCACGCCGGGGGGCATGAAGAAGCTGAAGAAGCGCAGCCTGTGCTTGATCAGGGCGATCAGGGTGACGCCAAGGAACACCACCAGGGCGAGGGCGAAGGTGACGATGACGTGGCTCGTCACCGTGAAGGCGTAAGGAATGAGCCCGATCATGTTGGAGAACAGGATGAACATGAACAGCGTGAAGATGAAGGGGAAGTACTGGCGCCCCTCGGTGCCGACGTTCTCGCGCACGAGTTGGGCGACGAACTGGTAACTGAGCTCGGCCATCGACTGCCAGCGGCCCGGCACCAGGGCGCGTTGGCGCATGCCAAGGGTCAGGAACAGGGTGACCGCGGCGACGGCGATGACCATGAAGGAGGAGGCGTTGGTGAAGGACGCGTCGAGGCCGCCGAGGGGGATGTCCACCAGGGTCTTGATTTCGAACTGCTCTAACGGTTTGGCCACTTCGATCCCCGACCAGCCTCAAGGCTTGCCGTCCTCCTTTTCCGTCTCCGCGTCCCCGGTGTCGTCTCCGGCTTGCGCCCCGCGGTAACCGACGCCATAGCCGAGATTGGACACGGAGCGATAGACGTTGAGCATGCCCGCCCCGGCGCCGAGGAAGAAAAACACCACCATCAGCCACGGCCGCGTGCCCAGCCATTCGTCAAGCAGCCAGCCGATCCCGACGCCGACAGCGAGGCCCGATACCAACTCCAGCCCGACCCGCATGGCCGAGCCCCAGCCACCGACGGGCGCGTCTTTACCCTCGGCCGCGTTCGCCGGGTGAGCCTTGCCGCGAGCCTTTCGCAACCGTGCGTCCAGGTCCTTCAGGGAAGGCGGATGGTTATCCTCGTCCATCGGAATGGCGTCAAAACCCCCGTCAGGAGCCGTCGCCACGGCAAAAACGGCTGGCACCATAGGAGTTGGCTCGGTGGCTGTCAAGGTTCAACGGTTATCGTTTAATAGATTGAAATCAATAGATAAATTTTGATTCGCGGCGGGCTCAGGCGATCGCCCTGAGATGCCGCGTTCCCTGTAGATCGACGGAGACGAGTTGCGAGACACCGCGCTCGGACATGGTGACGCCATAGAGCCTGTCCATGCGCGCCATGGTGGCGTGGTTGTGGGTCACCAACAGGAACCGGGTCGCCGTGCCGTGGGCGATTTCCTCGACCAAGGTGCAGAAGCGCCCGACATTGGCGTCGTCCAGCGGCGCATCGACCTCGTCGAGAACGCAGATCGGCGCCGGGTTGGTCATGAACACGGCGAACAGCAGGGCGATGGTGGTCAGGGCCTGCTCGCCGCCCGACAGCAGCGAGAGGACCTGAAGCCTTTTGCCCGGCGGGCTCGCCATGATCTCGAGACCGGCCTCCAACGGGTCGTCGGACTCGGTCAAGCTCAGATGCGCCCGGCCGCCGCCGAACAGCCGCGTGAACAGGTCGGCGAAGTGCTGGTTCACCGACTCGAAGGCGTTGAGGAACCGCTGGCGGCCCTCGCGATTGAGCTCGCCGATGCCGCGGCGCAACCGCGCGATGGCCTGGGTCAGGTCCTCGCGCTCGGCCCGCATGGTGGCGATCTGCTCGGCGAGGTCCTTGGCCTCGGTCTCGGCCCTGAGATTCACCGGTCCCATGTTCTCGCGCTCGCGCCCCAAGCGTTCCAGCCGGGTCTCGAGTACGCCTTGCTCGGGCAGCTCGCCCGGCTTCAAGTTGGCGATCCCGGCGAGGGCCTCGGGCTTGCATTCCAGCCGCTCGGCGATCCGCTCGCTCAGGCTTTCCAGGGTTTGGCGCACCTGGGTAAGGGCGCCGTCGTTACGCACCATCTCTTCCCGCGCATCCCCGAGCGCCGTTTCCGCCTCGCGAAGCGTCCTATCGGCGTCCCCAAGGGCGGTCTCGCCGGCGGCGAGCGCGTCCGCCGCGGTGCGGCGCAAACTCTCGAACTCGTCGATCCGGTCGGCGAGCCGGTGACGCTCCGCCGCGATCTGCTCGGGGCGCGAGGCGAGGCGTTCGAGCTCCTTCTCGGCCACCGTTTTGCGCCCGCCCAGTTCCTCGATCTGGCGTCGGGCGTTGTCGGCCCGGGTCTGCCATGATTCCCGTTCCATGGCGATATCGGCGAGCCTGAGTTTGTGACGCTCGCTCTCCTGCATCAGCAGATCGTAGGCCCGCTGCTTTTCGGCGGCGTCCGCGCGCAGGACCCCGAGATCGTCACGCAGCCCGGCGACCCGCCGGCGGCCGGCCTCGGCATCGCCGAGCGATCGTTGGGTCTCGCGCGCCGATGCGATCTCGGCCTCGGTCTCGGTGATGTCGGCCCGCAGCAGCTCGAGCGTATTGTCCAAGGCGGTCAGCCTGGATGCCGCCGCCGCCGCTTGTTGCGCCAGCGACGCATGTTCCTCGCGCGCGGTGTGCAGCCGGGCTTCGGCGTCGCGGGTGGCGGCGCGAAGCTCGCGCTCCCGCCTGGCGGCGCCCTCGGTCATCGCCCTGGCATCGTCGCACTTGGTCTTGGCATCGCCGGCCAAGGCTTCGGCCCGTTCGAGCTCATCCTTGAGTTCGCGCAGGCGGTTGCGCTGGCCGAGCCGGGTGGCGGCGGCGATCGGCGTGCCGGCGCCGACGGTGTAGCCGTCCCAACGCCAAAGCGCGCCGTCGCGGCTGACCAGCCGCTGGCCCTGGACCAAGGCGTCGCTGAGCGCCTGGCCGTCGCTTTCGGTCTCCACCACGCCGGTCTGCGAAAGCCGCCGGGCGAGGGCCTTCGGCGCCTTGACGAAATCGCCAAGCGGCGGTGCGCCCTCGGGCAGCCGAGGCGGCGCGTCGAACGGATCCAGGACCCGCCAATGGGCCGGGGCGGCCACATCGTCGGGCGCCGAGAGGTCATCGCCGAGCGCCGCGCCGAGCGCCGTCTCATAGCCCGGCGAGACGGTGATCGAGTCGATCAGCGGCGGCCACGGATCGGTGTCCTCGACCACCAGCAACTGCTTGAGGGCCGCGTCCTCGGCCCGTAACCTGGCGGCTTCGGCTTCGCGGGAATGCCATTCCTCGCGCGCCTCTTCCTCCGCCTGTTGGGCGTCGATGCGCGCCTGTTCGGCCCCGTCCGCTTCCCCCCGGTCGGCAACGAGGCTGTCGGCGGCTTCGGCGACACCGGCCTCGGCGGCGGCGAGCGCGTCACCGTCGGATGCCCCGGCCCCGATCGCCGCGCGTTCCTTGGCGTTTTCGGCGATGGCGTCGTTAAGCCGGGTCCTTCGCGACTCGAGCTCGGCGATGCGGCCGTCGGCGTCGATGCGCCGGGCCTCGGCCGCCGCCACCCGTTCGGTCAGTTCGGAAAGGCGTCCTTCAAGCGCGCCGACCTCGGTGTTGGCGGCGAACAACGTCGCCTTGGCTTGCCGCTCGGCGCTATCGTGGCGGTCCCGCGAACGGTTGAGCCCGGCGCTTTCCTTGTCGAGCCGGGCGATCGC
This sequence comes from Pseudomonadota bacterium, assembly GCA_022562375.1. The sequence goes on along the minus strand of JADFPK010000009.1, from coordinate 275 downwards.
CTCGGCGGCGTCCGATGCGCGGGCCTCCTCGCGCTCGAGGTCGGCGCCGATCTGGATCAGCCGCTGTTGGCAATTCTCCTGGACCTCGTGGATGCGGGCCTCCTCGGCGTCCAGGGCCTCGCGGCCAAGCCGGAACCGCTGCAGCTTGGCCGCCGCCTCGGCCTCCGACGCGCGCAACTGGGGCAATTTCGCCGCCGCTTCCGCCTGCACCGTGGCGGCCCTTCCGGCGCCCCGCGTCAGTTTCTCGACCACCGCCTTGGCGTTCTCACAGGCGG
>JADFPK010000161.1 GCA_022562375.1 Pseudomonadota bacterium | reverse complement strand
GGCCGCCGACATTGTGGTGGGACTTGATGGTGACGCTCGGGCCGCCGGCGAAGGAGACCGATTCGATGACGTCGGGATAGAGCGTCCCCTGGGCGAGGAAATCGGCGCCGCCGGCCCTCGAAGCCTCCTCCTCGAAGACGTCGATGAAGGTGGCGCCGATGATCTTGCGCTTCTCCTCCGGGTCGGCGACGCCGGCGAGCCTGGCGAGGAAAAGATCGGCGGCGTCGCGGGCGATCAGTTCGATGTTGTAATGGTCCTTGAACAGCGACACCACCTCGGTCCCCTCGTCCTCGCGCAACAGCCCGGTATCGACGAAGACGCAAACCAGCCGGTCGCCGATCGCCTCATGCAGCAACACGGCGGTAACGGTGGAATCGACGCCGCCCGAGAGGCCGCAGATGACCCGGCCCGAACCGACTCGTTGGCGCACCCTTTCGACCGCGGTCTTGCGGAACGCCGTCATCGTCCAATCGCCCTTGCAGCCGGCGATCCCGCGGGTGAAGTTCTCCAGGACCTTGGCGCCGTCCGGCGTGTGCATCACCTCGGGGTGGAACTGGACGCCGTAAAAGCGCCTGGCATCGTCGGCGATGGCGGCGAACGGCGCGCCCTCGCTGGTGGCGACCGGACGGAAGCCCTCGGGCAGGCTGATGACGCGGTCGCCGTGGCTCATCCACACCTGTTGGCGCCCGCCTTTTGGCCACAGCCCCTCGAACAGGGCGCAATCGTCGGTGATGTCGATGACGGCGCGGCCGAATTCGCGTTGGTCCGACCGCTCGACCTCGCCGCCGAGCTGGGCGACCATGGTCTGCTGGCCATAGCAGATGCCCAGCACCGGCACACCGAGGGTGAAGATCGCCTCGGGCGCCCGCGGGGTGCCGGCCGCGATCACCGAGGCCGGTCCGCCGGAGAGGATGACCGCCTGGGGCGACGATGCGCGAAGCGCTTCGGCGCCCCTGTCGAAGGGGACGATCTCGGCATGCACGCCGCTTTCGCGCACCCGCCGCGCGATCAGTTGGGTCACCTGGGAGCCGAAATCGAGGATCAGCACGCTCACGCCGCGCACCGTCGGGCGTGGGATCCACTGGCGACAAAACATTTCTCACCACAGAGAACACAGAGAACACAGAGAATTTCAAGAGAGCAGGGAAATACCGAACGCCGAGCGCCCAGACAAAGACTCAAGGAATTTGTTGAGGGACTAACGGATAAGGATGGATTCCGGGAATTACCGTGCTTGTCTCTGTGGCCTCTGTGATCTCTGTGGTGAATCCCTTTTTGAATTCGTCGGCGGGCCAGCCTTACGCCGATCGGGATCATGATTCGTGGCGGTAATTCGGCGGTTCGCGGGTGATGGCGACGTCGTGGACATGGCTTTCACGCAAGCCGGCGCCGGAAATCTTGACGAAGCCGGACCTCTTCGCCAACTCGGCGATGTTGGCGCTGCCGGTATACCCCATGGCCGCCCGGAGCCCGCCGATGAGCTGATAGAGGATGCCCGAGACCGGCCCCTTGTAGGGCACCCGCCCCTCGACGCCCTCGGGCACGTAGTCCAGCATATCGGACACCTCCTGCTGGAAGTAGCGGTCGGCGCTGCCCCTGGCCATGGCGCCGATCGAGCCCATGCCGCGGTATGGCTTATAGGACCGCCCCTGAAAGAGGAACACGTCGCCCGGGCTCTCGTCGGTGCCGGCGAGGAGCGAGCCGACCATGGCGCAATCGGCGCCCGCGGCGATGGCCTTGGCGAGGTCGCCGGAATATTTGATGCCGCCGTCGGCGATGGTCGGCACGCCCTGTTTTCGGCATTCCTCGGCGACGTCGATGATCGCCGTGAACTGCGGCACGCCGACCCCGGCGACGATCCGGGTGGTGCAGATGGAGCCCGGCCCGATGCCGATCTTGACGGCGTCGGCGCCGGCGTCGATCAGGGCCTTGGCGCCCTCGGCGGTGGCGACGTTGCCGCCGACCACCTGGGCATAATTGCTGAGCTTCTTGATCCGCCCGATGGCGTCGAGCACCCCTTGGGAATGACCATGCGCGGTATCGACCATGATGACGTCGACCTCGGCGTCGAGCAGCGCCTCGGCCCGGCCGACGCCCTTGTCACCGACCCCGGTGGCGGCGGCGACGCGCAGCCTTCCCTTCTCGTCCTTGCAGGCGTCGGGATGAAGCCGCGCCTTTTCCATGTCCTTGACGGTGATCAGCCCGATGCAGCGGTGCTCGGCGTCGACCACCAGGAGCTTCTCGATGCGATGCTGGTGAAGAAGCCGCTTGGCCTCGTCCATATCGACCCCATCATGAACGGTGATGAGGTTGTCCTTGGTCATCAGCTCGGACACCGGCTGGTCGGGATCGCTGGCGAAACGCACGTCCCGGTTGGTGACGATGCCGACCAGCTTGCCGCCGCCCTTCTCGACCACCGGAATGCCGGAGATGCGGTGATCGGCCATCAGCTTCAGGGCATCGGCCAGCGTCGCCTCCGGCGCGATGGTCACCGGATTGACCACCATGCCGGACTCGAACTTCTTCACCTTGAGGACCTCGTCGGCCTGCTCGGCGATCTCGAGATTGCGGTGGATGACGCCAAGGCCCCCGGCCTGGGCCATGGCGATGGCGAGCTTGCTTTCCGTGACGGTGTCCATGGCGGCGGAGATCAGCGGGATTCCAAGCTCGATCGTCGGGGTCAGGCGGCTGCGGGTATCGACCTCGCCGGGCAGCACGTTCGACGCCGCTGGGGTGAGCAGCACGTCGTCGAACGCCAAGGCTTCCCGGATTTCCATGCCGACCTCTTGCATCAGGTTGGCGCGACATCATACACATCCAGGCCGCGATTCCAAGGGGATTGCACCGGGGCGCGCCGGTGACAAGGATTTTTGAATTCGCCGACCGGCTCGGCCTCGACGCAGTCCCTGAAAGCGATCCGAAAGACGGCGATCCGGCCTGAAAAATTTTCCTCAAAGGGGTTTCCCGCGGTACTCTTAGCGCCTGTTCACATGCGGGAGAGCTCTTTTGTCTCGGCCTTTCGTCCCGGCCTTTTCCCTTCCTTCACTGGCTTTTTCCCGGGGCGCGCTGGCGCTGGTGATGGTCGTCGCCGGCATCCTGCATTTCGTCGCCACCGATACTTACGTCGGCATCATGCCCGATTACCTGCCCCTGCCGAGGGAACTGGTCTATCTCAGCGGTATTGTCGAGGTCCTCGGCGGCCTCGGGCTTCTCTGGCGTAAAACCAGAGAGGCGGCCGGCATCTGCCTGATATTGCTCTATCTTGCCGTCCTGCCCGCCAACATCAACATGGCGGTGTTCGATATTCAGCCCGCCGGTTTTCACATCCCGGCCATACTGTTATGGGCGCGGCTGCCCTTCCAGCTTGTCTTTATCTATTGGGCATGGCGGGTTTCCCGCCCGGAGCCTGTTGGCGATAGGGTGCGATCGTGAAGACGGACCACTGCGCATGACGCTAACTCGCTTGTCGATGTTCCTTGCCGCGCTGTTCGCGCTTTCGGCGTGTTCACCGTTCACGCTTCTCAATGCGACGATCGGCGAGGACGGATTTACCGTGCACTCGGGGATTCGATTCGGCCCCGATGTCCGCCATGCGTTGGACGTTTATGTCCCCAAGCAACAGAGCGGACCGTTGCCCGTCGTCGTCTTTTTCTATGGCGGAAGCTGGCGCCAAGGCGAACGCGCCGATTATCTATTTGCCGCCGAGGCGCTGACCAGCCGCGGCTACGTCGCCATCGTGCCCGACTATCGCCTGTTCCCGGACATCCGATTCCCGGCCTTCGTCGAAGATGGCGCCAAAGCGGTGCGTTGGGTGTTGGATCACGTCGCCGACTTCGGCGGCGACCCCGGCCGATTGTATCTGATGGGACACTCGGCGGGCGCCCATATCGCCGCCATGCTCACCCTCGACGAAAGCTATCTGGCGGCCGAAGGCGTGCCTCGGAACGCTATCCGCGGGACCATCGCCCTCGCCGGCCCGTACGCCTTTTATCCGTCGCGAACCGCGAACGTCGCCCCGATCTTCGCCCATCTCGCCGACGAGAACGCGGCGCGGCCTATCGTGTACGTTGACGGCGATGAAGCGCCGATGCTGCTGCTTCACGGCGAAGACGACGATACGGTGTTCGTTTTCAATACGCTCGACCTTTCGAAGGCGGTTCGAGACGCCGGGGGAAGCGCGCGCCACATCATCTACCCGGACGTCGGGCACCTCGGGATCCTGTTCGCGCTGGGGGGGCCTTTCAGGGGCATCGCGCCGGTGTTGAACGACACCGCGGCTTTCATCGACGGCCAGCGATCGCCGGCGGCGGCCAGAATTCAGAAGACAGAAATCAGATGACAGGAATCAGGTATCAGGAATCAGATGCCAGACAACAAATGTCAGACGATAGATTAGTCCTCTCCTGCATCTAAAATTTGATACCTGATATCTGATACCTGATTCCTGTCATCTGAAAGCGGTCCTTCCCTTGAAACCGGTGGCGACGACGTAGATTTCCGCCGAACCGGCGCGCGACGCGTCGGGCTTGAAATGCTTCACCGCCTTGAACTCCCGCTTGATGGCGTCGAGCAGCTGCTTTTCGGTGCCCCCGCGCAGCACCTTGGCGACGAAGGCGCCGCCCGGCGCCAGCACCTCGCGGGCGAAGGCGTAGGCGGCCTCGGCCAGCGCCATGACGCGGAGATGATCGGTCGCCGAATGGCCCGTCGCCGGCGAGGACATGTCGCTCAACACCACATCGGCCGGCCCGTCCAGCGCGTCGGCGATGCGCGCCGGCGCGTCGTCGGCGAGGACATCGAGCCGCAGCACCACGGCGCCCGGGAGCGGGTCCATCTCGCCGATATCGACGGCGATGAC
>JADFPK010000160.1 GCA_022562375.1 Pseudomonadota bacterium | reverse complement strand
CCATCATCGACGCGGCGCTCGGCTGCTCTCGGGAAACGGCGCTGGCGGGCATGAGCAACGGCGACATCCCGGCGATCGCGGCGGTGTTCTCGGACGGCATACCGAGATTCGTCGGCAAGAGCCGCAACACCCCGCCGCCGACACGCAAAATCACCATCGTCAAGAACAACGTCCCGGCAAGCTACGGTGATGAAACCACCCATCATTGTTGCTAGGATGACGGCTAGGCCCGCGGGTGTCCGGGTGCTCCCCGAAAGGTTTGGTGATTGAACGATGAAGGCGGCGGCGTTCGACTACATACGGCCAAGCGATATCGCCGAGGTGTGCCGGGCGCTGAATGACGGCGGGCCTGATTGCAAGATCATCGCCGGCGGTCAGACCCTGGTGCCGATGATGGCGATGCGCCTGGCCAGGCCGTCGATCATCGTCGACATCAACGCCGTCGGGGAGCTTCAGGGCATCGGCGGCGATGAATCCTCCCTGGTGATCAAGGCCTGCACCCGCCAGGCGGCGGCGGAGCGTTCGCCCGAGGTGCGCGCCAAGGCGCCGCTGCTTGCCAAGGCGCTCCGTTTCGTCGGCCATCCCCAGACCCGCAACCGCGGCACCGTCGGCGGTTCCATCGCCAACGCCGATCCCGTCGCCGAGATACCGCTTGTGGCGCTGACGCTCGACGCCGGGCTGGTGGCGGAGAGTACGGGCGGCGCGAAGAACATCGACATTTCCGGGTTTTTTCACGGGCTTATGGAGACCTCGTTGGCGGCGGACGAATGCCTGACGGAGGTGCGCCTGCCGGTGTGGAACGGCCCCGGCAACATCGGCACCGGCTTCCAGGAGGTGAGCATCCGCGCCGGCGATTTCGCCATCGTCGCCGCCGCCGTGCAACTCGTCGTGGACGAAAGCGGGGTCTGCAGACGGGCCGCCGTCGCGCTCGGCGGTGTCGCGCCGACGCCTCTCAGGATCGAAGCGACCGCCGAAGCCCTCCTTGGCACCGAGCTTGACGCCGAAACCGTCGGCGAGGCCGCCCGCCTGGCGGCGAATGAGATCGACCCCGGGGCGGATGTCCATGCATCCGCCGAATACCGCCGGCGCACCGCCTGCGTCATGGTCGAACGCGCCATCCTCGAGGCCAGGGACGAAGCTTCTATGCGGGCGGCGGCCCCATGAAACCCAGGGAAATCAGCGTCACCGTCAACGCCCGGCGCTACCGCGGCGAGGTTCCGCCGCGCCTCACCCTCCTCGATTATCTGCGCGAGGGGCTTGGGCTCGTTGGCACCCATGCCGGCTGCGAGCACGGGGTCTGTGGCGCCTGCTCGGTGATCTTCGACGGTCAGCCCATCCGCTCCTGTCTGATGTTCGCCATCCAGGCCGACGGCCATGAGGTCGAGACCGTCGAGGGGCTGGCCGGCGCCGACGGCGGCTTGAGCCCGTTGCAGGACGCCTTCTGGGAAGCCCACGCCTTGCAGTGCGGCTATTGCACGCCGGGCATGCTGATGGCCTCCCATGCCCTGCTGCGATCCAATCCCGACCCGACGGTAGACGAGATCAAGGAAGCGATCGGCGGCAACCTTTGCCGCTGTACCGGTTATCAGCAGATCGTCGAAGCCGTCCGTTTGGCGGCGAAGCGGATGCGGGGAGCGGACCCCGAGGCAGGCAAGGACACGGTCGATGAGTAGCGAAGCGCCGGAGGGCCGCCGGTTCCGCTACGTCTCGCGCAAGCGGCGGACCAAGGAAGACCGGCGCTTCATCGCCGGCGAGGGCCGCTTCGTCGCCGACATTTCGCTTCCCGGCATGAAGCATGTGGCGCTGGTGACCAGCCCCCACCCGGCGGCGCGGATCGAGGCGATTCGCACGGAAGAGGCATTGAAGATCGAAGGCGTCGTCGCCGTGATCACCGGAGAGGAATTGGCGCAGGCGACCGACCCGCTGATGAGCGGGCTCAACCTCCCCGATGTCCGGCGCTATCCCCTGGCCGTCGATCGGGCGCGCTATGCCGGCGAATGGGTCGCCGCCGTCGTCGCCGATTCGCGTTACATCGCCGAGGACGGCGCCGAATTGGTCGAGGTCGATTACGACCCCCTGCCCTTCGTGGTCGACGCCGAGGCGGCCATGAATGAGGACGCGCCGGCGGTCCATCCCGCGCACGGCACCAACATTCTCTACCAACGGAAATTCGTCTATGGCGCGGTCGAGGAGGACTTCGCCGCCGCCGATCGCCGGCTTGCCTTCCGGGCGTACTGGGGGCGGAGTTCCACCGTTCCCATCGAGACCTTCGGCGTCGTGACGGAGTGGCATCCGGGCACCGGAGTGCTCGATGTCTGGGCGTCGATCCAGATGCCCAAGTACCAAGAGCAGATCGCCCGGGCGCTCAGGCTGGACGCCAACTGCGTTCGGGTGCACTACGACGTCGACGTCGGCGGCAGCTACGGCGTCAAGCGCGGCATCAAGCACACCGTGCTGGTGGGCTATCTTGCCGCCAAGCTGGGATGCCCGGTGCGGCTGATCGAAGACCGGCTGGAAAACATGACCGGCGGCGACGCCCACGGGCCGGAGCGGATTTTCGACGTCGAGGCCGCCTTCAATGACGACGGCGAGATCCGCTCTCTGCGGCTGCGCGCGCTCGACAATGTCGGCGCCTACGCCGGCCGCGCGCCGCTGCAGCTCGCCAAGCCCATCGGCGCCATCGTCGGCCCCTACCGCATAAGGAGCGTCGAATACGAGGCCATCTCCGTCACCACCAACAAGACCCCCCAGGAGGCGGTCCGCGGCTTCGGCCAATCGCCGACCAATTTCGCCATCGAGACCGCCGTCGACAAGATCGCCCGCGCCCTCGATCTGGACCGCGTCGAGATCCGCAAGCGCAACTTCATCCGCAAGGATGAGTTCCCCTACACCATCCCCAGCGGATCGGAATATGACAGCGGCGATTACCTGACGGTCCAGGACAAGGTCCTCGATCTCGCCGACTTCCCTGCCCTCATTGCCCGCCGGGAGGCGCTACGCGCCGAGGGCAAGCTGGCGGGGATCGGCGTATCTTCGTGCCTCGAGCCGTCGGGCGGCAACTCCGCCTTCGAGCCGCTGTTCAATCCGGCGAACGAGACCACGACCTGGATGGAATCCTGCGTCACCAAGATCGACCTCGCGGGCACGGTGACCTCGATCATGGCGACGACCTCGGCCGGTCAGGGGCACGAGACCCTGGTGGCGACGGTGACGGCTGAGGAGCTGGAGCGCGATCCCGACGGCATCCGCGTGGTGCGCTCCGACTCCCTCTCCAGCCTGCCGAGCAACAGCCCGGTCGGCAGCCGCATGGCGATCATGCTTGGCGGCGCCGCCTCGGGCGCGGCGAGGATCCTCAAGCGCAAGCTCATCGACATCGCCGCCCACAACCTGCAGCTTCCCGCCGACAGGCTGGTCTATGAAGGCGGCAACGTTTCCGTCAGGGACGATCCCGGCCAAAGCCTCTCGTGGGACGAGCTGGTGGAGATCGCCCATCGCAAATATCACCAGATGCCGCTTGGCATGGAGCCCGGCCTGCAGGCGAGCTACGTCTGGGAAGTCCCCAAGGGCGGCGAGTTGCCCGGCGCCGACGGGCGGGTGCAGATGTATCCCTGCTATTCCTTCGAGGCCCACATCCCGCTCATCGAGATCGACCGGCAGACCGGTCAGGTCAAGATACTGGAATATTTCATCGGCCATGATTGCGGCACGATGATCAATCCCGACATCGTCCACGGCATGGTCTATGGCGGCATCGCGCACGGCATCGGCGCGGCGCTCTATGAGATCTTCGCCTACAACGAAGACGGCCAGCTGCTGACCGGCACCTTCATGGATTATCTGCTGCCCTCGGTCCATGAGATCCCCGACATCAAGATGGTGGACCACTCGACCCCCTCGCCGCTCACCTCGATGGGCCAGAAAGGAACCGGCGAAGGCGGCTATTTGGGCGCGCCGGCGGCGGTGGCGAGCGCGGTGAACGACGCCCTGGCGCCGCTCGGCCTCGAACTGGACGCCCTTCCGATGCGCCCCGGCGATATCGAGGCGTTGTTAAGGACGAAATCGGGGTGAGGACGAAATCGGATGACTGATAACCGGCCGCTGGAATCGCCAGAAAGAACGAAAGAATGATCATCGACTGCCACGCCCATTACGCGCCCCAGGCCATGCTCGACGCGCTCAAAAGCGGGGCCGGGTCCTTTCCCTCGGTCGAATTGCTGCACCAGGACGGCAAGTACCGGCTTTCCTTCGCCGGGCGCGATCCCACCAGGCCGCTGGCGCCCAAGCTTCGCGACGCCGAGCAGCGCTTCGCCTGGATGGACGAACAGGGCATCGACCATCAGGTGACCGGCGGCTGGCTCGACAGTTTCGGCTACGAACTGCCGGCCGCCGAGGGCGCCGCCTGGAGCCGCTTCATCAACGAGCATCTGATCTCGGCGACGGCGGGGTCGGACAAACTGACGCCGCTCGGCAGTGTGCCGCTACAGGACGGAGAGCTGGCGGCGGAAGTCCTCACCGAGGCCCTCGCGGCCGGGTTTCCCGGCGTCATGATCGGCACCCTGCCGTTCGGCGATTCCGGCAATCTGGACGATCCCGCCCTCGATCCCTTCTGGCAGACGGCATCCGATCTCGGCGCCACGGTCTTCATCCATCCGATGTTCGGCTGCGGCGATCCGAGGCTCGCCGATTACGAGATGATGAACGCCGTCGGGCGGGCCACCGATACGACGACGGCGGTCGCCAGGCTGCTGTTCTCCGGCCATTTCCTGAAATATACCGGCATGAAGGTGGTGCTGCCCCATGGCGGCGGCGCGCTGCCCTACATGCTGGGCCGGCTGATACGC
>JADFPK010000008.1 GCA_022562375.1 Pseudomonadota bacterium | reverse complement strand
TCCTCGATTACGTTCGGCAAGGCTTGCGCAGCGACCGGATCGATCTCTATCTCCAGCCGATCGTCAGCCTGCCTCAACGTAAGGTCAGGTTCTTCGAATGTTTCTCGCGCATCCGCGTCGATGACGAGTCGATGATGTTGGCCGAGCAGTACATCTCCCTCGCCGAAAAGGAAGGGCTGATCGCCGCCATCGACAACCTTCTCCTGTTCCGTTGCGTCCAACTGGTGCGCAAGGCGCAGAAGAACAACCATAATGTCGGCTTCTTCTGCAACATTTCGCCCCATACCCTGATGGACGGGAAATTCTTCGGCGAGTTCATCGATTTCATGAGCGATAATACCGGGCTTGCGCGCAATCTGTTCTTCGAGTTCAGCCAGGCGGATCTGGCGACGCGATGGGACGACATCGCCGGCGATCTCGATCGTCTGGCCGGGCTCGGTTTCCAATTTTCCATGGACCGGATCGAGGATCTTTCGCTCGACTTCGGCGATCTCGCCCGGCGTAACATCAGGTTCGTCAAGATAGAAGCCGGAACCCTGCTCGCCCGGCGGCCGGACGATCTGGAGGAGGGGGCCGAAGAGGCGGACGGCGAGGGGATCGTGGATGCCCTCAAACGGGGGTTGAACGACAATGACATCGACCTCATCGTCGAGAAATTGGAAGCGGAAGAGGACCTGATCGAGCTTTTGGATTACGACATCGATTTCGGCCAGGGCTACCTGTTTGGCGAGCCGCGTATCAGCCGCGAAGCCTAGCCCCGCTACATTCTTCCTTCACATACCCGCCCGGCCGTGGCACAACAGCCGCGCCAATCCCGGACTTTTCGAATATTCTTCAAAGACCGGCCCCGGCGGGCCGTCCAGCCATCCATGACCGTCAAACTCCTTCCCGGCATCTCGGCGCTTTCGGGCGATTACGACGATTTCATCCTCGACCTTTGGGGCGTCGTCCATGACGGCGTCACCCCCTATCCAGGCGCGGTCGACTGCCTGCGGAAACTGAGAGAGGCGGGTAAAGGCGTGGTGATGCTGTCCAACGCGCCGAGGCGGGCCCAAACCGTCATCGAGAGGATGGAGGAAATGGGCATCGGCCGGGCGCTCTATGACCATGTCGTCTCGTCCGGGGAACTCGCCTACCGGGCGCTGAAGGAGCGGGACGATCCCTGGCACGCCCGGTTGGGGCGGAAATGTTTGCATGTCGGGCCGGCGCGGGACATCGGTATCCTGGAAGGCCTCGATCTCGAGATGGTCTCGACGCCCGAGGAGGCGGGGTTCGTGCTCAACACCGGCCCGTGGCGGGACGAAGAAAGGCGCGAGGACTATGACCGGGTGCTCGAGCTCTGCGCCGGACGCGGCTTGGCGATGGTCTGCGCCAACCCCGACCTCGAGGTCATCCGGGGAGGCAAGCGCATCATCTGCGCCGGCACGCTGGCGGCCCATTACGAGACCCTCGGCGGCGATGTCTACTATCACGGCAAGCCCCATGCGCCGGCCTACGAAGCGTGCCTGGCGCTATTGGGAATGGGGCGCGAAAGCGATGGGCGCCGCGTGCTTGCCGTCGGCGATTCGCTGCGCACCGACATCGCCGGCGCCGAGGCCGCGGGGCTGGACTCGGTGCTGGTCACCAGCGGCATTCACGCACGGGAACTCGGCCTCGATTTCGCCGAACAACCCGATCCCGTCCGCCTGACCGAGGCTTGCCGACGCGCCGGTCATTCGCCGGTGGCGGCGATCTCCGCCTTCATCTGGTGAGGCTTCCTCGGTAGTTTCCCGGCCTCGTCACCCCGGCCAAGGAGCCGGTTGGGCGCATGGACCTGAAGGAAACGCTTGGCTATACTTCCAGGGGACTGGCGTATCAGGCGTTTGACGTCCCGGCGGAACCCCTTCGCCCACCGATCGACGGTGTCGACGGGGCGGTCCGCCGGAAAGACGGCCCGCTTGCGCGGCCGAAACCGCTCTCGCCTCGGCGAAGCCTCCGGCGGAGCCTGGGTCGGCGTGGCGAAGGCCCGGCCTTGGCGGTCGGGCCGGTGCATCGTCCTTGGGAGGGGATCCGGAATCTATAGGATCGCATGGCAATGAGACCGACGATGCGATTTGTCCTGCTTTGGGGAGGCGGCCTTGTGTTGACCGCCGCCTGGCTCGTCCTCTGCGCTTATTACGTCGATTTCTATATCGGCTGGGACAACCTTCTGCTCCTGTTGCCCCATGAGATCGGCGCCTTCTTCACCGGCGCCTTCGCGCCGCTCGCCTTCGTCTGGCTTGTCCTGCTCTATTACGGCGGCGGCGGCAGGATCGAACGCGCGGCCCGCCAGACCGACAAGCTGCGCCGGCAATACCGCGAGCTGGCCTCGGCGGCGAATACCGCCCAGATGCAGGTGACCAAGTTGGGCGATGCGTTTCAGAAGCGTTCCCAGGAGCTATTGGCGCGTTCCGAAGACGCCGTGACGAATGTCCATGAAGCGGGCGAGGCGCTCGAGCAGCAGGTCAAGGCGCTGGGGGACGCCTCGGCCAAGGCGGTGACCGAGGCGGCAAGCATCGGCGAGACCTTCCAACGCCAGGCCGACGACCTGACCGCCGCCTCGAGTCAGGCCGCCGGTCAGTCGGAGCGGATCGAACAAATCCTCGGGCGCCAGGAAAAGGAATTCTCGCGCATCGCCAAGGCGCTCGCCGCCCAGACCGGCGCCATCGATGAGGCGGCGCGCCGCTACATCGAGGAATTCGCCCGCATTGCCGACGACGCTTCGGCGAAAACGGAAGCCGCCGCTGACGCCCTGCGCCGCCAGGCGGAGGAACTGAGCACGGCGTCGCGCCAGAGTATCGATCAGGTCTCGGCGGCGGGCGAGGCGCTGGGCCGCCAGGCCGATGTCCTGAACGACGCTTCCGCCAACGCCCAGGCGCTGCTGGCGCAGAATCGCCAGGCTCTCGACGCCGAGACCCAGGCGCTCGTCGCCGCCTCCTCCGCGGCGGTCGAAAAGATGCAAAATGTCGGTGCCCTGTTCAGGGATCAAAGTCAGGCATTGACACAATCGACCGCCAAGGCCGCCGAGGAGGTCACGGCGGTGACCCGGGAACTCGGCGGCCACCTCAAGGGGATCGACGCCGCCCTGGAGGGGGCGCTGGCCAAGGCGCGGGAACTGGCGCGGGTCTTTGCCGAGGAGGCGAGCACCCTGGCCGAGGCGGCGGATCATGCCGAATCCCAGGCGAAGAAGGTCCGCCTCAATGCCCTCGACGAGCGCCGCGACGCATTCCTGAGGGCTTCCAAGCTTATCGTCGAGGATCTGAATACCACCGGCCTCGACATCAACCGCGTCATCGCCAAGCAGAACTCGGACCGGATGTGGCGGAAGTTCGTCAAGGGAGACAAGGGTGTTTTCGTGCGCTCCATGCTGGCGATGAGCGATAAGAAGGCCGAAGCCGTGATCAAGAGGAGATACCAGGAAGACGACAAATTCCGCGGCTACGTCTCGAGCTATCTCGGACAGTTCGAGCGGCTCCTGGTCCAGGCCAACGAATCGGACCCGGAGAACCTTCTGAGTTCCACCTTCGTCACCGCCGATGTGGGTAAGCTTTATCTCCTGCTTTCCCGCGCCGTCGGCCGCATGAGCTGATTTTCCCCGAAGACGCCATGATGGCCGGCGCATCGATGGCCGTTTCCTAGGCCATGTTCACCCTGCTTATCATCGTCTTCGTCGATCTCGTCGGTTTCGGCATCATCATCCCCTTCCTGCCGTTCTTCGCCGAGCACTTCGAGGCCAGCCCCGACACCGTCACCCTGCTGATCGCCGTCTTCGCCTTCTTTCAGTTCCTGTTCGCGCCCTACTGGGGCCGGCTCAGCGACCGCATCGGACGCAAGCCGGTACTGCTCATGACCCTGGCCGGGCTTTGCCTCTCCTATGTCTGGCTCGGCCTCTCGGAAAGCCTCCCCATGCTGTTCGCGGCCCGCGCCTTCGCCGGCGCCTGCGCCGGCAACATCGCCGTCGCCCAGGGCTATATCGCCGACGTCACGCCGCCGGAACGCCGCGCCAAGGCGCTGGGGCGCATCGGCGCCGCCTTCGGTCTCGGCTTCCTGCTGGGGCCCGCCATCGGCGGGCTGCTTGCCGGCCCCGATCCCGCCAACCCCAATATCCTGCCGCCGGCCCTGGCCGCCGCCGCCATGACCCTGACCGCGTTTTTGTTGGCGCTGGCGAGGCTCGAGGAATCGCTCGGCCCCGAGGTCAGGGCGAAGGCGAAGGCGGCGCCGAGACGGGGCCGGGCGGCGATGTGGATCGAGGTATTGCGCAAGCCCCATCTCGGGATCCTCCTGATGATGCTCTTCCTCGTTCCCTTCACCTTTTCCGGCATAGAATCGACGCTCGCCATGTGGACCGAGCGGCAGTTCGGCTGGGGGGCGCGGCAGAACGGCTGGGTGTATTCCTATCTCGGGCTGATCGCGGTGATCACCCAAGGGGGCCTGATCGGGCCGCTGACGCGCCTTCTGGGAGAGCGCAGGCTGCTGCTCCTGGCGCCGGTGGCGGTGGGGGCGGGATCGGCGGCGGTGGCGCTGACGCCGGGCCTGGCGCCGCCGCTCGCCGCCCTTGGGCTGGTCGTCTTCGGCATCTCCATCGCCAACCCGACGCTCAACAGCTTGATCTCCCAACGGGCGGCGAGCACGGAGCGCGGCATGGTTCTCGGCATCGCCCAGTCGACGGCATCGCTGGCGCGCATCTTCGGGCCCGCCTGGGCGGGGTTCTGTTTCGTCGCCTTCGGCCGCGATTGGCCGTTCCTGTCCGGCGGCCTCGTCATGGTGGTGATGGCGGGATTGGCGCTCAGACTGTTCTTTTCCCTCGCCACCACCGGCCCCGGCCGTTCGGCCCCCCCCGGCGGCTGAGAGATGTCCACTAACACCTGTCCCTAATTGACCCTATTTACTCCCATGCGGCCGACGCTCACCCACCTTGCCCTTCACGTCCCCGATCTCGCCGCCTGCATCGAATTCTACCGGCGCTATTGCGGCCTCGAGATCGTCCGTGAACGCGACCGGGAGGCCGAGGGCGGGGGCGTGGTGTGGCTCGCCGAGACCGGCCGGGAGCGCGACTTCGTCCTCGTCCTCATCGGTGGCGGGCCGGGCCGGAGCCAAGCCGGGGACGACTACGGCCATCTCGGCTTCGCGCTGCCTTCGCGCCAAGCGGTCGATGCCATCGCCGCCCGGGCGCGGCAAGAGGGCTGTCTCGTCTGGCCGCCCAAGCAAGAACCCTACCCGGTCGGTTATTACTGCGGGCTGAAGGATCCCGGCGGCAATTTCGTCGAGTTCTCCTATGGCCAGCCCCTCGGGCCGGGGGGCCCGAAGACGCTTGACCGGCCGGCGCCCTTTGGCCTTGACCCTTGGCGGGAAGTGCCGTAAATAGCCCGTCTTTCCGGGCGCTTCGGTAAGGCATCGCCTTGCATTTTCCGGGCGCCGGTCGATGTTTCGAGGAAGGTGTTCAGGCGATGGCGAGACGGTGCGATCTAACCGGCAAAGGGGTCATGCGCGGCAATAACGTCAGCCACGCCCACAACAAGACCCGCCGCCATTTCCGCCCCAACATCCAGCACACCTCGATGTTGAGCGACGCGCTCGGACGCATGGTGCGCCTCAAGGTGTCGGCGGCGGCGATCCGCACCATCGAGCACAATGGCGGCCTCGACGCCTATCTTCTGAAAACGCCGGCCTCCCGCCTGCCCCAGAAGGTCAGGCGGCTCAAGCGCCGGATCGAAAGGAAGATCGAAGCCGGCGCCGCCGAGGGCCAGGCGACATGATATCTGTCCCCAATTAAAGCAACCCGCCGCGCGGCGGGTTTTTTGTTGGTTTCGCCTGTTTGGATTCCCTGGTTCGAATTCCCCGATAGGCGGGTTTACAACGAACGATCGCCGCCGGGACGGGGCGCCGTCGGCCAGAAGGGCCTGGGATCAGTCCCGGACCATGGCCCGTGCCCGCCGCCGCGCCGCCGGCGACGGGGCGAACCTCTGGTCCTCGTCGAACAGTTCCGAGAGCTTCTCGGTCATGGCGCCGCCGAGCTGTTCGGCGTCGACGACGGTCACCGCCCGGCGGTAGTAACGGGTGACGTCGTGGCCGATGCCGATGGCCACGAGCTCCACCGGCGAGGTGGTCTCGATCCAGTCGATCACCGCGCGCAGATGGTTCTCGAGGTAATTCCCCGAGTTGACGGAAAGCGTCGAGTCATCGACCGGGGCGCCGTCGGAGATCACCATCAGTATGCGCCGTTGCTCGGGCCGGGCGATGAGGCGCTGATGGGCCCATAGCAGGGCCTCGCCGTCGATGTTTTCCTTGAGCAGCCCTTCGCGCAGCATGAGGCCGAGGTTCTTGCGCGTCCGGCGCCAGGCGGAATCGGCCGATTTGTAAACGATGTGACGGAGATCGTTGAGCCGTCCCGGCGCCGCCGGCTTGCCGGCCGAAAGCCAGCGCTCCCGCGCCTGTCCGCCCTTCCAGGCGCGGGTGGTGAATCCGAGGATCTCGACCTTGACGCCGCAGCGTTCCAGCGTGCGGGCGAGGATGTCCGTGCTCATCGCGGCAAGGGTGATGGGGCGGCCGCGCATCGAGCCCGAATTGTCGATCAACAGCGTCACCACGGTGTCGCGGAAATCGGTCTCCTTCTCCTGCTTGTATGAAAGCGAGTAGGACGGGTTGACGATGATTCGGGCCAGGCGGCCGGCGTCCAGTATCCCTTCGTCGAGGTCGAATTCCCAGGCCCGCGTCTGCTTGGCGAGGAGCTTGCGCTGGAGCCGGTTGGCGAGGCGGCCGATGACGCTGTGGAAGTGCGCAAGCTGCTGATCGAGATGGCCGCGCAGGCGGGCAAGCTCGGTGGCGTCGCACAACTCGCCGGCCTCGACGACTTCATCGAAGGCCGTGGTGAAGGCCCGGTAGGGAGGACGTTCCTGGTCATTGGACCACCGCCCTTGGGGCAGCCGCCGCATTCCCGGCGGGATCGGCTGGCCGTCCCCGGCGCTCATCTCATCGGCGGCGTCCCCGGCGCTTTGCTCGGCGTCGTCGTCCTCGCCGGTCCTCGACTCTCCATCGGCGATCTCCGTGGTGTCCGAGCCCGAGGTCTCCATGCCCTCGGTCTCGGCGGTGTCCTCGTCGCCCTCGCCGCTGGCGTCCTCTTCGGCGCCGTCGAGGCTGTCCTCCTCGCCGAGCGCCAGATCCATGATCAGCCTGTTGAGCGCCCGGGCATAGGCCTCCTGGTCGCCGATATACCGGTCGAGCGCCGCCAGATCCTTGCCCGCCCGCGCGTCGACCCAGTCGCGCCACTGGTCGACCAGATCCCTGATCGCCTCCGGCGGAGCCTGGCCGGTGAGCTTCTCGCGCACCATGAGGCCGATGACCTCGGGCACCGGCACGTCGGCGTATTCGTTGACCCGGTTGAAGGCTTGGCCGCGGCAGCGTTCCTCGAGGGCGACCTCGAGATTGGCCGCCACTCCCTTCATCCGGCGTCCGCCCAGCACCTCGACGCGGACCTGCTCGATCTCGTTGTAGATCCGGCGCGCCATTTCGCCCCCGGGCATCTGCCTGGCGTGCAGATCGGCGTCATGGTAGCGGAGCTTGAGCGCCAGGGCGTCGGCCTGGCCACGGAGCTTGGCGACCTCGCCGTCGGGCAGATCCCGCGATGGCACCTGGAGCCGGGCATGATCGTCCTTGACGCGCGGCGGCTCGGGGGTGAATTCGACGGTCAGTTCCTTGCGTTTGGAGATCGCCCGCATGGCGGCGCCGGTGACACGCTTGAAGGCTTCGACGGGGCCCTCCTGGGTCATGCTTAGTCCTCCGGCGTCTGGGTGGCGCTTTCGCGCAGCTCTTCTCCAAAGCAACGCTGGTAATATTCGGCGACGGTGGCGCGTTCGACCTCGTCACATTTGTTGAGGAAGGTCAGCCTGAAGCCGACCGCCAGATCGTCGAAGATATTGGCGTTCTCCGCCCAGGTGATCACGGTGCGTGGCGACATCACCGTCGATATGTCGCCGGCCATGAAACCGGCGCGGGTCAGTTCCGCCATCGCCACCATGGCGGTGACCGTCTTGCGGCCTTCGGAGGTGTCGTAGCTCGGCACCTTGGAGAGGACGATCTTGAGCTCCGCCTCGGGCTCCAGATAGTTCAGCGTCGCGACGATGTTCCAGCGGTCCAATTGGCCCTGGTTGAGTTGCTGGGTGCCGTGATAGAGCCCGGTGGTGTCCCCGAGGCCGACCGTGTTGGTGGTCGAGAACAGCCGGAACGCCGGATGGGGGCAGATCACCCGGTTCTGGTCGGCGAGAGTCAGTTTGCCGTCGACCTCGAGCACCCGCTGGATCACGAACATCACGTCCGGCCGCCCGACATCGTACTCGTCGAACACCAGCGCCGTCGGCGATTGCAGGGCCCAGGGCAGGATTCCTTCACGGTATTCGGTCACCTGCTTGCCGTCGCGCAGCACGATGGCATCCTTGCCCAACAGATCGATGCGGCTGATGTGACCGTCGAGGTTGATGCGAAGGCACGGCCAGTTGAGGCGCGCCGCCACCTGCTCGATATGGGTGGATTTTCCGGTGCCGTGATAGCCCTGGATCATCACCCGGCGGTTAAAGGCGAAGCCGGCGAGGATGGCGAGGGAGGTGTCGGGGTCGAAATAATAGGCCTCGTCGAGGTCCGGCACCCGCTCGCTGACCTGACTGAAGGCAGGCACCACCATGTCGCTGTCGAGGCCGAACACCTGGCGGACCGATATCTCGATATCCGGAAGGTCGATGGCGGGGGTCGAAGAATCGCCGTTCCCGGCGGTCGCACTTGTGTCCATGAAACGCGGTTCCGATCGTTACGTTAAACGCTGTTCCTCAGTGTCGTATAGGCCTGGTTGATCAATTTTAGCCGTTCCTCGGCGGCTTTGTCTCCTCCGTGTGTATCCGGGTGGAAGCGCTTGACCAGTTCCTTATAACGGGCCTTGAGCTTATCGAGGGTCACGGGCGGGGTCAGGTCCATGGTCGAAAGCGCCTTGGCCTCGGCGCTGGTCGGCGAGAAGGTGTTGTTTTTACTTCCTTTTCTGCCTTTTCGGCCTTTTCGGCCCTCTTCTTGCCGTCGTTGGCGAAGAAACCGAAGCCGTCGCGGACCGAATCGTAGTCCAACCCGGCGCGCCGGCGCGCCCACCATCCCATCGGCCAGGTCGGCCGCCGGCCGACCACGTCGGCGCGGATATGGGCCTCGATCTCTTCCATCGACATGCCGGCACAGTAATTCCAGGCCTTGTTGTACTCGCGCACGTGATCGAGGCAGAACCAGTAAAAGCTGCGCAAATGGTCGCGCGAACGCGGCGCCCGGTACAACCCTTCCTCGCCGCAGGCAGGATGGCCGCAGCTTCGCGTATCGGTGTCCGCCGAGGCATCGGACGGCCCGGATTTCCTGGCGTTGGACCTTGTCATCCCACGAATATGGCCATATTGGAGTTGACGCGCAAGCCATTGTCATAGGCGGCGAATGTTAACCATTTGTTAAGAACCGAGGGCGCGTCCGCCGGGCTCGGCATCGAGGCTGACGACGGCGAGACCGGTGACGATAAAGCCGAGACCCAAGAGGTTGGTGACGGAAAGGGCCTCGTCGAGCACCAGGGCGGAAGCGAGGACACCCACCGCCGGCACGCCGAGGCTGCCGATCGATGTGGTGATGGCGGGAAGGGCGCGATTGACGGAAACCCAGGCCCAGATCGCGAATCCGGTGGCGATGGGTCCGTTGTAGGCAAGCACGCCGACCAGGGTCCCCGACCAGCGGATGGGTTGATCGCCCTCGAACCAAAGCGCCGCCAGTAACACCGGCACGAACCCCGCCAGCAATTGCCAGGGCGCGAGATCAAGCGGCTGGGCCCGCCAGTCATGGGCCCTGACATGGAGGATCGCCACCGCCCAGGAAAGGGCGGCGGCCAATAGGAGAGCGTTGCCCAGGAGCAGCTCCGGGTCGTCCCAATCGAAGCTCAGGGGGTTGAACATCACCCCGACGCCGGCGAGCCCGGCGAGGAGGCCCACGGTCTTGCGGCGGCTCAGGCGCTCGCCCAGGAACAGGACGGCGGCCGGGGTCACCCACAGCACCGTGGTATAGGAGAGGATCGCCGAGCGGCCGGCGTCGACACGGCTGAGCCCGAGATTGACGAGAACCAGGAACACCGCCAGCTGGATGATCCCGACACTGAAGATGACGGGATAATCCCGCCGCTCGGGGAGCCGCAACCGGCCGAGCACCACCAATACCGCAAACAGGCACACTGCCCCGGTTCCGAGGCGCACGGCGGCGAACGTCAGGGGCGGTATCGATTGAAGCCCGATCTTCATGATCGGCCAATTGCTGCCCCAAACCAGGATGATCGCTCCGAGAAAAAGCAGGGAACGCAAATCCGGCCTTGCTTGCCCCGGCGTGGCGCTACCGGAGGGGCTGTTCAAGGTTTCGTCCGCTGTTGGCGGCGGGCCTCGGCCCAGCCGGATTGGCAGGCCGTTTTCCGCCATCCGGCGACGGCGGCATACCCTCTCGATTCACCGGGCCATCATGGAAGGCCCCGGCTTTCGCAAGGAGGGCGAAGCAGGAACATATAAGGGTTGTTTTCATTTGAAATTACACTAAATAGTTGCCATTCACCCGGAACCTTGTAGGTTGCATAGTCCAACTCTTTTCTTATGGGAACATAAGCTTATTTGATCGATTGGATGGGTTGACGTTACCACAGTGCCTTCGGCTCTTGTTATGGCGCCGCGATGCCGTGACGCCTTGGCATTCAAACAAATCAGGAAGGGCTACGGCAATGCTCCAGATTCGTAACATCACCGTATCGGGACGGCGCACCAGCATCCGGTTGGAACCGGAGATGTGGGACGGCGTGACCGAGATTTGCCAGCGCGAAGGGCGCACGATACATGAGATTTGCTCGATGGTCGAAAAATTCCGTCGAGATTCCAGCTTTACCGCCCATCTCCGTGTCTTCATCATAAACTACTTCCGCGCCGCGGCGACGGAGGAGGGTCATGCCGACGCCGGTCACGGCGATGTCGCGGCATCCCGCGCCGACTCAAGGTGGCCGCGACTGATCAATGCCAACGGCAAGATCGGTCGCCGGGGTGGCGCCGATCGCTACAAAGGTGTCGCCGCCAACCATCGCCGATCATCCCGCGCCCCGATGGCGGACGAAGCACCCCGTCCCGATCCCCTGCGGAGACGCGTCTAAAGGCGCAATGACGGCTACGCCGGGGGGTTGTGGCGCTTCTTCCCCGGCTCTCTTTCCCTAGCCGTTTCAGAGCGGGCCCGGGCCGGGCAGCCCCTTCGGCGGGGTGACGCGGATCGAGGTGATCTGGTTACGCGTACGGTGGAGGACCTCGAAACGGAAATCATGGAACTCGAAGACCTGGCCGACCGTGGGGATTTCGCGCGCCTCGTGCAGCAACAGGCCGGCGATGGTGGCGGCGTCCTCGTCCGGCAGCCGCCAGTCGAACCGCCGATTGAGATCGCGTATGGTGAACGTGCCTTCGACAATGGCCGAGCCATCGCGCTGTAACCGTACACCGGGCGGCGCGGTGACGTCGTGTTCGTCGGCAATGTCGCCGACGATTTCCTCGAGAATGTCCTCGAGGGTGACGATCCCCATCAGCGCCCCGTATTCATCGACCACCAGGGCGAAATGCTCCCGCCGTTGACGGAAGGCCTGGAGCTGGTGGAGAAGGCTTGTCGATTCGGGAATGAACCAGGGCTTGGCCGCGAGCCTCAAGAGGTTGGGCGCGGCGCCATCGGGCGCCTGGTCATGCACCGCCTGCAGAACGGCCTTGGCATGAAGGACGCCGATTATGTTTTCCGGCTTATCGCGCCATAGGGGCAGGCGCGTATACGGGCTTTTCACCACCTGTGCGACGAGCGCCTCGGGTTTCTCGTCGGCATCCAACATCACCACGTCCTTGCGGTGGACGGTGATCTCGCCGACCTCGACATCGGCGAGTTCGAGGATGCTGTGCAGCATGGCGCGTTCGTGCCTGATGCCGGGGTCCTCCCCGGTATGGAGCGCAATGGCGCCATGAAGTTCCTCGACGGTCATCGTCATGCCCCGGTCGCCCGACATGTCGATGCCGAACAGACGCAAAAGGATACGCACGAACATCCGCAGGGCGAGGACAATCGGCGACAGCAGGATGACGAGGCTCCGCACAAGCGGCGCAACGGCGAGCGACATCCGGTTGGCGTTCTGGATGGCGTAGGTCTTGGGCAAGATTTCGGCGAAGATCACCACCAGCAGCGTCATGGCGACGGTGGCGTAGATCACGCCCGCTTCGCCGTACAGTCCGATCAGTATGCTGGTGGCCAGCACCGAGGCGAGGATGTTGACGACGTTGTTGCCCAGCAAAATGGCCCCGATCAGGCGTTCCTTGTCCTTGCGCAGCATGTTCACCAGGCCGGCGCGCCGGTTGCCCTTGCGCTCGAGCTGATGGATCAGCGGCCGCGAGACCGCCGTCAGCGCCGTTTCCGCGCCCGAGAAGAACGCCGAGAGCACCAGCAGAATGGCGATAATGCCAAGGGAGATGAGAAGAGAAAATTCCATTTGTCGTACCGATTGATTTTACGCCCGATCCTGCCGGGCGCGGCGCGGCTACGCCGCCAATGCGTTGGCCAGCAGTTCCTCCACCGCCGCCGGCTCCACGTCGGTGCTGATGAAGGCCTCGCCGATACCGCGGGCGAGGATGAAAGTCACCTTGCCGTCCCGTACCTTCTTATCATGCCCCATATGGGATATCAGCGCCCGGGCGTTGAGCCCCGCCGCCTCGAGGGTGCGCATATCCACCGGCAGGCCGACGCCGAGGATATGGCGGCGCACCCGGGCGGCGTCATCCGCCGGGCACAGGCCGAGACGAACCGAAAGATCGAAAGCCATGACCATGCCGATGGCGACGGCTTCGCCATGAAGCAGGTCCGGTCCGTAACCGGCCGCGGCCTCGAGGGCATGGCCGAAAGTATGACCGAGGTTCAACAGCGCGCGGGGTCCCGACTCGCGTTCGTCGGCGGCGACGATCGCCGCCTTGGCCTTGCAACTCGCCACCACCGTTTCCTGCCTGGCGGCGATGTCTCCCCCGCAAATGGCGTCGGCGTGACCCTCGAGCCAGTCGAAAAACCCGGCATCGCCGATGAGGCCGTACTTCACCACTTCGGCGTAGCCGGCGAGAAACTCCCGCCGCGATAGCGTGCCGAGCGCATCGATGTCGGCGAGCACCAACCGGGGCTGATGAAAGGCGCCGACCAGGTTCTTGCCGTGCCGCGTGTTGATCCCGGTCTTGCCGCCGACGGCGCTGTCCACCTGGGCCAGCAGGGTCGTCGGCAGCTGCACGAAATCGATGCCGCGAAGCAGTACCGCCGCGGCGAATCCCGTAAGGTCCCCGATGACGCCGCCGCCGAGGCCGATGAGGGTGGTGCCGCGCTCGATCCCGGCGTCGAGAATGTCCTCGATGAGCTTCTGAAAATGGGTGAAATCCTTGGCCTGTTCGCCGGGCGCCAGCACGATCGCCCGATGTTCGATGCCCGCCGCCCGAAGCGCCGCCTCGAGGGTCGCGAGATAATGCGCGGCAACCCTCTCGTCGGTGACGATGATGGCGTGTTTTTGGCGCATGATCGGGCCGATGTGGGCGCCCGCCTCCGCCAACAGGCCGGCGCCGACAAGTATTTCGTAGCGCCGTTCGCCAAGCTCGACGGGAACGGAAACCGGACCGGTCATTGCCTCTGCCTCGCCACCCTTGCCGGTCAGCCCGCGGCCTGGCTGGAACCGGCGCCGGCGCCAAGGAAGGTCTCGAGCGCGCCGATGACGTTGTCGACGATGGTCCCCGGCGAGCGATCGCCGGAATCGACGACGATATCCGCCTCGGCGTAGACCGGATAACGTTCCTCTATTAATTTCTCGAGGATTTGTCTGG
The DNA here is from genome assembly GCA_022562375.1 of Pseudomonadota bacterium. The sequence continues at coordinate 3,556 of JADFPK010000008.1, read as the reverse complement.
GATTTTCATTCCTCAGAAGCGGCCGGTTCTTGCGCCGCGAGACGCGGCGCAGCAGCAGATCGAGGTCCGCCCGCAACCACACCGATATGCCCCGTCTACGGATGACGTCGCGGGTCGCCTTTCGCATGAAGGCGCCGCCCCCGGTCGCCAAAACATGCGTCGGCCCGCTCAGAAGTCTGGCGATCACCCGCTGTTCGCCGTCGCGGAACACCGCCTCGCCGTGGCGCTCGAAGATCCGCTCGACGGAACATTGCGCCGCCAGTTCGATCTCGTGATCGGCGTCGATGAACTCGAGGCCCAGACGTTTCGCCAGCAGGCGGCCGATGCTGGTCTTGCCGGCTCCCATCAGGCCGACCAAGACGATGGGTTTGGGCGCCGGCATGGAAAGGCGGAGAGTCATGTCGGAGGGCCCATCCGGTCAAGCGGCCCGCTGAGGTGGTTGCAAGGAACCCGGCGAGCCGTTAGTTTGCCGCAAAATGACCATGGTTGGAGCTTATCATATCTAGTGTGGGATGTCGTGCGCCAGCGGATTATCTTCGTGCCCTGTTCGTGACGCCGGGCGGGGCAGGGCGTTCCATGTCGGTTAAACCTAGCCATGTCGGTTAAACCTAAACTGTCGGTCGTGTTTCGGTAATGAGCAAACTTTCCCGCCTGCTCCTGATCGTTCTCCTGGTCGTCCTGGTGGGAGGCGCCGTTTTCCTCGCCACCTGGGACATCCCGCCACCGTCCACGCCGGTAGAGAAAGTCATCCCGAATGACCGGATATTCCGTTAGGGCCTGGGCTTCCGGCGCGCTTTGGGCGGTGCTTTTCTGCCTCGCCGCCATCGCACCGGCGACGGCCCAGGAAACCGGCGCCGCGAGCGAGCCCGCCGATGCGCCGAGAAGCCTGGTGCCGGCGAAACCGGCGGTATCGCCGGCCGGCGCCGGCGCCGGTTCACCGACGTCCGAGACGCCGAAACCGGTCTTGCGCGGCGCCCCGCCCCAAGGGCGCGTCGAGACGGACCGGCCCATCAAGGTTGGCGAACTGCGGGCAATCGATCCCGATTCGGTGGGTCTGCTCGACGACGCCAGTGCCGGCTTCGGTGTCGACATGTGGAAGGGCACCAGCCGTTCTCTGGTCGAGAGGCTTTTGCCCAAAATTCCGGTGGCGGTTGCTTCGTCCGTCATGCGCGAGCTTGCGCGCCGCCTTTTGCTGTCGAGCGCGACGCCGCCCGAGGGGCCCGGATCGGGGCGTTCTCTGGTCGCCATGCGGGTGGAAATCCTTGCCGCCATGGGCGATCCGAAAGTGGTCGGCGATCTGCTTCGGGTGGCGCCGTCGAAGCTCAATGACGAAGCACTGGCCCGGGCGAGGATCGATAACGCCTTTCTCACCAACGACAACGCCGGGGCGTGCTCCCGGATACGCGCCCTGATCCGCCAGCACCAGGGAGCGTACTGGCAGAAGGCCCTGTCGTTCTGCCAGGCGCTGGCCGGCGAGCACGCCAAGGCGGCGTTAGGCGCCGGGCTTCTGCGCGAGCTGGGGCACGGCGATGACCAGGTGTTTTTCACCCTCATCGGGGCGCTCGGCGGTGACCAGGGAGCGGTGGTGGAGAGCCTGCCCAAGCCGGCGCCGCTTCATCTCGCGATGCTGCGCGCGGCCCGGCAACAATTGCCCGAGGACGTGTTGGCGACAGCGGATGCGGCGATATTGCGCACCGTCGCGATCAGCCCCAACGCGCCCCTCGATCTGCGCCTCGAGGCCGCCGAAAGGGCCGAGGCGGTCGGCGCGCTGACGAGCGATTCCCTGGCCCAACTCTACGCCAGCGTCACCTTCTCGCCTGAACAGCTCGCCAACGCGTTCTCCCAGGCCGAAGCCGACCGCGGACCGCGCGGCCGGGCGCTTCTCTACCAGGCGAGCACGATCCAATCGGTGCCGACGGCCCAGGCCGAAATCCTGCGCAAGGCCTGGGCGCTGGCGCGGGAAAGTGGCGGCTATCAGACCTCGGTGCGGGTCCATCTGCCGACGCTTGGAAGAATCGCGCCGGCCTTGGAGCTTGCCTGGTTCGCCGAGGAGGCGGGCCGCGCCCTGTTGACCGCCGGGCGTTACCAGGCCGCCGCCGCCTGGCTTGCCCTGATCCGCCAGGCGTCGCCCCCCGGCGCCGGGGTCGCGATGGCCGAAGCCGGCCAAGGCGGCGGCAGGGCCGCCGAGAGATCGCTTTGGGCGTTGATCCAGCTTGCCGATGCGGCGGATTCCCTGGCTTGGGAGGCGGATGCGCTGAACGAATGGTGGGAGTCCAACAAATCGGCCGGGACCGACGGGTTGCGGGCGCGGGCAACGGCGCTTTTCACCCTGCTCGAGGCGTTCGACGAGCCGGTCGACGCCAAGCTGTGGGAGCCGCTTCAGGAGGGACCGCTATTCGAAAACGTCAAACTGCCGGCGCCGGCGCTGCTCCATGCCCTCAACTCCGCCGCCGCCGGCAGACGCATCGGCGCCACCGTTCTGTTGACGCTCATTTGCCTCGGCGAGGACGGACCCACCGGCGCCGGTCCGCTTCTGCTCCGCGCGGTGATTTCCGGCCTGCGCGAGGTCGGTCTCGAGAAAGAGGCCCGGGCGCTTGCCGTGGAGGCCGCCATCGGCGCCGGCATCTGATCCGGCTTAATATGGACCCTGAAGAAAGAGGAGACGAAGATTTCGGGTCCGGCTTCCGTCATGTGGAGTCGTTTCTCGAGATGTTGTCGGCGGAGCGTGGCGCGGCGGTCAACACCATCGAGGCCTACCGGCGCGATCTTAAGCATTTTGCCGCCCGCCTCGCGGCGCGGGGCGTCTCCATCGAGGCGGCCGACACGGACGCGGTCAGGGATTATATTCAGGGCCTCGCCCGCGCCGGGCTGGCGCCGGGGACCGGCGCCCGGCGTTTGTCCTCGCTCCGGCAGTTCTACCGCTTCCTGTTTGCCGAGGGCATTCGCCCCCAAGACGCCACCGCCGGAATCGACAGCCCGCGCCAAGGGCGCACCCTGCCCAAGGTCTTGAGCGAAGCCGAGGTCGATGCCCTGCTGGCGGCGGCGCGCGCCGTCAAGGGCGCGGAAGGCATCCGGCTGACGGCGCTTCTCGAAATTCTCTACGCCACCGGATTGCGGGTGTCCGAGCTCGTCACCCTGCCGCTTTCCGCGGTGCCGCGAGAGGCCGGCGTCCTCCTCGTGCGCGGCAAGGGCGACAGGGAGCGCATGGTGCCGCTCGGCGCCGCCGCGATCGAGGCGATCACCGCGTACCGCGCGGTACGGGGCCCTTTCCTGCCCCGGGGCCGGGAGGTGAAGTGGCTGTTTCCTTCCCGCGGCGCCAGCGGGCACCTGACGCGCCAGCGCTTCGCCCAGTTGCTCAAGCGCCTTGCCGCCGCCGCCTCGATCGATCCCGCCCGCGTCTCGCCCCATGTGCTCCGCCACGCCTTCGCCAGCCACCTTCTCGCCAACGGCGCCGATCTCAGGAGCGTCCAGCAGATGCTGGGACATGCCGATATATCCACCACCCAGATCTACACCCACATTCTCGACCAACGGCTCAAGTCCCTGGTCCAGGCCC
>JADFPK010000159.1 GCA_022562375.1 Pseudomonadota bacterium | reverse complement strand
AGCGATCCGGTGCTGTTCGCCTACGTGTTGAACAACGTGCTCGGCACCAAGTTCCGGGTGATCAGCGGTTATCCCGGTCTCGGCTTCCTCGCCATCGCCATGGAGCGCGGCGAGATCGAGGGCCGGCTGGGCTGGTCGTGGTCGTCGATCAAGTCGAGCAAGCTCGACTGGGTCAAGGACGGCACCCTCAAGATCATCTTGCAGAACTCGACCCGCAAGCACCCCGAGCTCAAGGACGTGCCGCTGGTCATGGACCTGGCCAAGACCGAGAAGGATCGCCAGATCCTGCAGCTGGTGTTCGCGCCCCAGGCCATGGGGCGGCCGTTCATGGCGACGCCCAATATCCCGGCCGAGCGCCAGAAGGCCCTGCGCGACGCCTTCGACGCCACGGTCAAGGACCCGGCGTTCCTCAAGGACGCCAAGCAGGTCAAGCTCGAGATCACCCCGGTCAACGGCGCCACGGTGGAAAAGCTGCTGAAGAACATCTACGCCTCGCCGCCCGACATCGTCGCCGCCGCCCGGGCCGCCATCAAGCGGGGCTCGACCGGCTATTCGGTCACCAAGATCCCCTACTACACGGTCTCGGCGAAGATCCTCAAGATCCAGCGCGGCGGCCGGCGCATCGTCTTCATGGACAAGGGGAAGAAATCGAAGGCCGGCATTTCGGGCCGCAGGACCAAGATCACGGTGGCCGGCAAGAAGGTCAAGCGCAAGGCGCTGAAGGAGGGTCTGAGTTGCAAGATCAACTATCAGGGCTCGGGCGCGACGGCCAAGTCGGTCGACTGCGAGTAAATCTGAGAGTAAACAGGACCCGAAGCCTGGATGTGAGGGCGCCGCCTGGCCAGGCGGCGCCCTCGACCGATGCGGGGCGCAGATAGCGAGTTCCGATTTGTTCAAGCCCATCAGTACCATTCTCAAGCCCCGCTCCATCGCCATCGTCGGCGCATCGGAACGGGCAAGATGGCCCGGCATCATCTATTCGAACCTCCTGGATCACGGCTATGGCGGCAAGGTTTACCCCGTCAACCCGCGGTACCGGGAGATTTGGGGGGTCAGGTGCCATCCCAGTCTCGACGCCGTCGGCGAGCCGATCGATCACGCCGTCATCATCGTGCCGGCGGCGGGCGTCCTCGAAATCATCAAAGACGGCGTCGAGGCGGGGATCAAGTCGGCGACCGTCTACGCCGCCGGCATCGGCGACGGAGAGACGGCGGAAGCCCAGGACCGCGGCCGGCGCCTGGTCGAGATCTGCGCCCGATCGGGCCTCATCGTCGCCGGCCCCAACTGCATGGGCGCCATGTCGTGGCGCGAGAAGCTGTTCCTCTATCCCAACAGCGATGTCGGCAATCTGGCGCCGGGCGCCGTCGGCGTCGTCTTCCAATCCGGCGGCACGCTGCAAACCTGGGTGCGGTCGTCGGGCGCGCGCGGGATCCGCTTCTCCTACGCCATCTCCAGCGGCAACGAGCTCAACGTCGATCTCGCCGATTACCTGAACTTCCTTATCGACGATGCCGAGACCAGGATCATCGCCCTGTTCATCGAAAGCATCCGCCGGGGAGACGCCTTCAAGGCCGCCGCCGCGCGGGCGCTCGACGCGCGAAAGCCGATCCTCGTCGTCAAGAGCGGGCGGAGCGAACGCGCGGCCGCCGCGGCGCTGTCCCACACCGGCGCCATCGCCGGCGACTGGGCCGCCTTCGGGGCGATGTGCGAACGCTACGGCATCGTCCAGTGCCCGACGCTCGACGATCTGACCGAGAGCGTCCTCGCCTTCACTCAAGCCCGCCTGGCGAAGGGGCCCGGCATCGGCTTCGTCACCACGTCGGGCGGCAGCGTCAATCTGCTTTACGACTACGCCGAGGAGACAGGCGCAACTTTCCCCGAGTTCGCGCCCGAGACGGTGGCGCGCCTCCGGCCCGGGATCGCCCCCCACATCGCCATCCGCAACCCGCTCGATTGCGGCATCCCGAGCGGCATCGAGACCCAGGCGATGTTCTGCCGCGCGGTGCTGGACGATCCCAACATCGACATGATCGCCCTGGCGTCGAGGGCCGGGCGCGTCGGACCGGAGGAAGCGGCGCCGCTGAAGGCGCTGGCGGCGGGAACGGAAAAGCCGGTGATCGCCTTCGAACGGATGCGCTACCCGCTCCCCGCCGGGGCGATCGAGTACCAGGACGATCTCGCCATCCCCCATCTCCAGGGGCTGCCGGAGACGCTGAGGGCGCTGGCCGCCCTCGCCTTCTATGGCGCGCGGGCCGGCAAGACGCCGAGGACGCCGCCGGCGCCGGCGGGCGACGCCGCCGGTCTCGAAGGTCCGGCGTTCGACGCCCTGCTTAACGCCAAGGGGGTCACCTTGCCGAAATGCGCGCTCGTCCCGTCGGCAACGGAAGCCGCGGCGGCGGCAACCGCCATCGGCCTGCCGGTGGCGCTCAAGATCGTCGCGCCGGCCTATTCGCACAAGCCCGAGATCGGCGGCGTGCTGCTCGGCCTTGGCACCGCCGAAGCGGTGGCCGAGGGCGCGGCGGCGCTCGAGGCCCGGGTCCGCGCGGTCGACGCCAAGGCTTTGATCACCGGCTACCTCGTCCAGGAGATGGTATCGGGCGTCGAGATGATCGTCGGCTGCCGCGACGACGCGACCTTCGGGCCGGTGGTGCTGCTCGGCGCCGGCGGCGTCCATGTCGAGCTCATCATTGATGCGTCCTTGCGTCTGTTGCCGGTCGAGGCGGATGACGTCAGCGCGATGATCGGCGAGTTGAAGGCGGCGGAGCTGCTTGCCGGCTTTCGCGGCCAAGCGCCGGCGGACACCGAGGCGCTGATCCGGGCGGTGGTGGGACTGGGCGAGATTTATCTCGATCACCGCCATCTTCTCGCCGATCTCGAGGTCAACCCGCTGATCGTGCGTCCCAACGGCGGCGGCGTAGCGGCGGTGGATTTGCGCCCGGTCCGGCGCGCGCCGGAAGATTAGAGCGCCACGAGCTTAAGAGGAGGGAGTGATGGATTTCGAACTGCCGGAGGAGTTGATCCTGCTCAAGCAGACGCTTCGCCGTTACGTCGATACCAAGATGATCCCGATCGAGAGGGAGACCTGCGACGGCCCCGATCTCAAAGCCGAATACGCCAGGCGGTTCGAGGACGACGCCAAGGAACTGGGGCTGTGGCTGATGGAGGTGCCGGAAGAGTTCGGCGGCCGGGGCATGGGGGTGCTGGCGACCGTCGTGGTGACCGAGGAGATCAGCCGCACCATCGCCCTGCCGTCGCGCGGTTTCCATTTCACCGGACCGAACGTCCGCGCCATCCTCTATGCGCTAACCGACGAGATGAGGGAACGCTACCTAATGCCGGTATTGCGGGGCGAGAAACGCGCCTGCTTCGCCCAGACCGAGCCCGACGCCGGCTCCGACCCCGGCTCGATGCGGACGACGGCGGTGCTCCACGGCGATCACTACGTGATCAACGGCGTCAAGCGCTTCATCACCCACGCCGATAAGTGCGATTTCGTCCAGCTCATGGCGGCGACCGACCGCGACAAGGGATCCCACGGCGGCATCTCCTGCTTCATCGTCGATCTCGATACCCCGGGCGTGGCCCTGACCACCCAGTACGAGACCATGATGGGCGATCGGCCGTGGGAGATGGTGTTCGACGACGTGCGCGTGCCGGCGGAAAACCTGGTCGGCAAAGAGGGCGAGGGCTTCAAGCTGGGCCAGGGCTGGCTCGGCGCCGGCCGCCTGCGCCACGGCGCCCGCGCGCTCGGCGTCGCCGAGCGTTGCCTCGATTTGATGACGCGCTACGCCAAGCAGCGCGTCACCTTCGGCAAGCCCCTGGCCGAGCGCCAGGCGGTGCAGTGGATGATCGCGGACTCGTTCCTCGAGCTGCACGCGGCGCGGCTGATGGTCTACCACGCCGCCGCCAAGGCCGACGCCGGCGAGGATTTCCGCAACGAGGCCTACATGTGCAAATACACCGGCGACGAGATGGCGTTTCGCGTCGCCGACCGCTGCATGCAGATCCACGGCGGCATCGGCCTGACCACCGATCTGCCGATCGAGCGCATGTGGCGCCAGCAGCGGAGCTATAGGATCACCGAAGGCGCCAGCGAGGTGATGAAAATGGTCATCGCCCGCCACGTGCTGAATTTGTACGGCTAGAACGATCCAGGGCGCCCCCTACCTATGGGGCCGGCGCCGGCGGAAGGGAGGAAGCATGAAACTTCAAGGAGCGGTCGCCATCGTCACCGGGTCGAGCTCGGTGACCGGCATCGGCGCGGAAACGGCGAAGGGGCTGGCGGCGCGCGGCGCAAAGGTGGTGGTGAATTACGCCACCAACGAGGCCGGTGCTAAGGAAACCGCCGAGGCCTGCAACGCCGCCGGCGGCGAAGCCATCGTGGTCAAGGCCGACGTGGCCTCGGACGGGGACTGCCGGCGGCTGGTGGCGGCGGCGATCGATCGTTGGGGCCGGCTCGACGCCCTGGTGAACAACGCCGCCATCACCCGGGCGATCCCTCAAGATGACTTCGAGGCGCTCGACGGGGCCGAGTTCGAGCGCATCTTCTCGGTGAATTTGATCGGCAACTACCAGATGACGCGCGCCGCGGCGCCGCACCTGAAGGCGACGGGCGACGGGGCGGTGGTGAATATCTCCTCGGTCGGCGCCTGGCGCGCCGCCGGCAGCTCGATGGCGTATTGCGCCTCGAAGGGCGCGCTCAACACCCTCACCATCTCCTTCGCCCGGGTGCTGGCGCCCGAGGTCAGGGTCAATACGCTCTGTCCCGGCGGGCTGCTCGGCAACTGGACGCGGAATATCCTCAGCGAGGAGCAATACGCCGAGCGCGTGGCCGAGGCCGAGACCGAATTCCCGCTGCGCCGCCCGGTGCTGCC
>JADFPK010000158.1 GCA_022562375.1 Pseudomonadota bacterium | reverse complement strand
GCACAAACAGGTGAAGCTCGATCGCCCGATCAAGACCATCGGGCTGCACAAGGTGCGCATCGCGCTCCATCCCGAGGTGGCGGTCGAGATCACCGCCAACGTCGCCCGCTCCGAGGCGGAAGCGGAACTGCAAGCCCAGGCCGCGATGCCGGTCCCGGCGCCGGCGGAAGCCGGGGACGATGGCCGTGATCGAGCCGCCGAGGCGCCCGAGGCCGAGGCCCGGTCCGAGGACGCCGGCGCCGAGGCGGAAACCGGCGCCGAGGCGAACGGGGACGTCAAGGAGGAAGGCGCCGGCGGCGCCGGGAAAGCCGCCGATTAAGCGAAATCCCCCATCATCGTGACCAGCGGCGCGCCCCGGGCGTCCCGCCCGCGCGCCGGCAGGCCGGTGACGGAGCTATCCCCAGCTTTACCAGAGAGGGGATAAGTTTTTCGCGCCCGAGGGAAAAAACAGTTTGGCCCGCGCCGGTTTGCGTTGCAGTTTGGTTGCCCCGAATGTGCGTTGTGATTCGCTTGCATTAAATTTGCGTTGGTAGTTTGTCGTCATGGTAACCCCGAATCCCGGTCCCACGGTCACCCCGTTTGCCGAATCCGAAGACCAAAACTACCGGACCCCGCCACATAATTTCGACGCCGAGCAGGCATTGCTCGGCGCCATCCTTGTCAACAATCTCGCCCACAACCGGGTCTCGGAGTTTCTCCAGCCCGAGCATTTCGCCGATGCCGTTCACGGGCGCATCTTCGATGCCTGCACCAAGCTGATCGAACGGGGCCAGGTCGCCAACCCGGTGACGCTCAAGGGCGTTTTCGACCAGGACGCCGAGCTCGAGGATATCGGCGGCGCCCAGTACCTCGCCCGCCTGGCGGCGTCATCGGTGACCATCATCAACGCCACCGATTACGGGCGCGCCATCTTCGATCTTTTCTTGCGCCGCCAGCTCATCGGTCTCGGCGAGGCGGTGGTCAACGACGCCTATTCCCAAGACCTCGAGGCCGACGCGCCGGCGCAGATCGAAGGGGCCGAACAAAAGCTCTTCGATCTCGCCACCACCGGCCAGTACGAGGGCGGTTTCTCAACCTTCTCCAAGACGCTGACCAGCGCCATCGAGATGGCCGAGGCGGCGTACAAGCGCGAAGGCCGGCTCGCCGGTCTGGCCACCGGATTCGCCGATATCGACAAGCTGCTCGGCGGGCTGCATCCCTCGGATCTGGTGGTGCTGGCGGGCCGGCCGTCGATGGGCAAGACGGCGCTCGCCACCAACATCGCCTACCATGCCGCCAAGGCCTACAAGACGGAGGTGGACGAGGACGGGCACAAGAAGGTGGTGGACGGCGGCGTCGTCGGTTTCTTCTCGCTCGAGATGTCGGCCGAGCAGCTGGCCACCCGCATCCTCGCCGAAGCCGCCGGCGTGCCGTCGGACAGGATCCGCAAGGGCGAACTTTCCAACGCCGACTTCCAGAAGGTGGTGGCCGCCAGCCGCAAGCTTGACGCCATGGCCCTTTTCATCGACGACACCCCGGCCTTGAGCGTCGCCGCCCTTCGCACCCGGGCCAGAAGGCTCAAGCGCACCCACGGCCTGTCCCTGATCGTCATCGATTATTTGCAACTCCTGCATCCGGCGCCCGGCCATGTGCCCGACAACCGGGTCCAGGAAATTTCGGAAATGACACGTGGTCTCAAGGCGCTGGCCAAGGAACTTAATGTTCCGGTTCTGGCGCTGTCCCAGCTTTCGCGCGCCGTCGAGCAGCGTGACAACAAACGCCCGCAGCTGGCCGATTTGCGCGAATCGGGCGCCATCGAGCAGGACGCCGACGTGGTGATGTTCATCTACCGCGAGGAATATTATCTCGAGCGCCTGAAGCCGGACGAAACCGATACCGAGAAGATCACGAAGTGGCAGAACGGGATGGAGCGCGCGCACAATATCGCCGAGGTCAACATCGCCAAACAGCGCCATGGCCCGATCGGCACGGTGAAGCTTTACTTCGAAGGCATGTACACCAGATTCCAGGACTACGATCCGAAGGAATATCTTCCGGCCTCTCGGGATGACCACACTCCGGACTCGGATGCCCCCCCCTTCTGATCCGCCTCCCGGCGACGCCGGCGGAGTGCTGCGCATCGATCTCGGCGCCATCGCCGCCAATTACCGAAATCTCCAGGCCCGCCTGGCCGCAGCCACTTGCGGCGCCGTGGTCAAGGCCGACGCCTATGGGCTCGGCGCCGCCAAGGTCGCGAAGGCGCTTTGGGGCGCCGGCTGCCGGGACTTCTTCGTCGCCCTCATCGACGAGGGCGTGGAAATCCGCGCCGTCCTGCCCGAGGCCGACATCTATGCCTTTTGCGGCGCCACCCCCGAGACCGCCGCCGCCCTGGCCGAACACCGCCTGATCCCGGCGCTCAACGATCTCGGCCAGATCGAGGCCTATTCGGCCTATGCCCGAACGCCGGCCAGGGAGGCGGCGGGCGGGGTCGGGTCGGGCCGGCTGGCGGCGCTGATCCACATCGATACCGGCATGACGCGGCTCGGCCTGGAGGCGCGCGAGGTGGCGGCGCTGGCCGACGATCCCCGGCGCCTCGCGGGGATAGAGGTGAAGTATGTGATGAGCCACCTCGCCGCGGCCGAGGAACCCGCCGATCCCTTGAACGCCCGCCAGCTTGCGGCCTTCAATGACGCGCGGGCGCGACTTGAATTCGGAATCGATGCGCCGGCGAGCTTCGCCAACTCGTCCGGCATCTTCCTCGGGCCCGATTATCACTTCGATCTCGCCCGCCCCGGGGCGGCGCTCTACGGCATCGCGCCGCGGCCCGGCGTCCCCAATCCGATGGCGCAAGTCGTTAGTTTACAAGGGAAAATCCTTCAGCTGCGTGACGTTGACAGCCCCATGACCGTTGGCTATGGTGCCACCCACCGGGTACGGGCCAAGGGCAGGATAGCCACGGTCGGCGTCGGTTATGCCGACGGTTATTTTCGTGCGCTCGGCGACCGCGGCCATGCATATATCGGGGAAACCCGGGTTCCCGTGGTGGGACGCGTCTCGATGGATCTGATCACACTCGACGTTTCAGATGTGCCGCCGGACCAGGCGGTGCCCGGCGGCTTCGTCGATCTGATCTCGGACCGTCATCCGGTCGATGCCCTGGCGGCGGAGGCCGGCACCATCGGCTACGAGATCCTGACGGCGCTTGGACGACGCTACCACCGCATCTATTCGCACGCCGCCGGCTGACCATGGGTTTCCCCGCCGCCACCGGACGCGCCTTCATCGAGTGCCTGCGCGATCTCGGCGCGACGGCGCTTTCCATCACCCACGATCCCGCGGCCGGCGAGGACGCCGCCGATGGCGCGGCGACGGCGGTCTGAATTGGCTTCTTCGGCGAAGGCATATGTCTGTCAACAGTGCGGCGCGGTCCACCGTAAATGGGTCGGCCGGTGCGACGACTGCGGCGCCTGGAACACGATGATCGAGGAAGCGCGTAGCGAAGCCGCGCCCAAGTCGCTCGGATCGGGCGCCAAGGCGGCCAAGGGGCGCAAGATCGAGTTTCACCCCCTTACCGGCGACAGCGCGGCGCCGCCGAGACGCATCACCGGCATCGCCGAGTTCGACCGGGTGTGCGGCGGCGGTCTGGTCGCCGGATCGACGGTGTTGGTGGCGGGAGACCCCGGCATCGGCAAATCCACCCTTTCGCTCCAGGCGGCGGCGTCCCTTGCCGCCGGCGAGGGAGGCGGCGGGACCGTCGCCGTCTATATTTCGGGCGAGGAAGCGATCGATCAGGTGCGCCTGCGGGCGGTGCGCCTCGGCATCGATGATGCGCCGGTGGCGCTGGCGTCGGCCACCAGCATCCGCGATATCATCGCCACCCTCGATGAGGCCGGGGGCCCGGCGATGGTGGTCGTCGATTCGATCCAGACCATGTATGTCGACATCCTCGATTCGGCGCCCGGGACCATCGGTCAGATCCGCGCCAGCGCCCAGGAATTGATCCGCCTGGCCAAGCGGCGCGGCATCATCGTCGTCATGGTCGGCCATGTCACCAAGGAAGGGCTGATCGCCGGACCGAGGGTGCTGGAGCACATGGTGGACACGGTGCTCTATTTCGAGGGCGAGCGGGGTCATCAGTTCCGCATCCTCCGCGCGGTGAAGAACCGGTTCGGGCCGACCGACGAGATCGGCGTGTTCGAGATGACCGACGCGGGCCTCACCGAGGTGTCCAACCCATCCGCCCTTTTCCTCGGCGAGCACGAAAGCGGGGCCAGCGGCGAGGCGGTCTTCGCCGGCATGGAGGGCAGCCGTCCGGTACTGGTCGAAATACAGGCGCTGGTGGCGCGATCGTCACTGGCGACGCCGAGGCGCGCCGTCGTCGGCTGGGACCAGGCGAGGCTGGCCATGGTGCTGGCGGTGCTCGAGGCGCGCTCCGGCCTTGCACTGGCGGGCCACGATGTCTACCTAAACGTTGCCGGTGGGCTGAGGATCCACGAGCCCGCCGCCGACCTCGCGGCGGCGGCGGCGTTGGTGTCCTCGCTGGCCGACAGCCCGGCGCCGGCCAAGACCGTGATCTTCGGCGAGATCGGCCTTTCCGGCGAGGTCCGCCCGGTGGGCCACCGCGAGGCGCGGCTCAAGGAGGCGGCGAAGCTCGGCTTCGACCAGGCGATCGTACCGGCCGGCCGGGCGGGGTCGCGGCCGGCCGGCACGACAGGTTTCAAGGTGCAGGAAATCAAGCACGTTCAAGACCTTGTGGCGTCCTTCGGCGCGATGCCGAAACGGGCCCGGCCGGGCCTTCGCCACGCCGAAGCGGCTCTCGCCTCGGCGAAGCCTCCGGCGGAGCCTGGGTCGGCCGCGCAGGCGGGTCGGCGCCGGCGATGACGGCGAGAGGCGCTTGAGGCGTGGACGTCCTGGGGGTCAATATCACCGACGTCGTCGTCGTCGTCACCGTCCTGATCCCCGG
>JADFPK010000157.1 GCA_022562375.1 Pseudomonadota bacterium | reverse complement strand
TCGTGCGACAATCGGCCGGCCTGTGCGGCGGAAGCCGCTTCGGCGTGGCGAAGGCCCGCCTCGGCGGCCAGGCTCCGCCGAAGCGAAGCTTCGCCCAGGCGAGCCGACCCAGGCTCCGCCGGAGGCTTCGCCGAGGCGAGAGCCACTCTCGCCACGCTCTCGCCACGCTTCGCTGGCGCAGCGGGTCGCTGGCGTAGCGGGTCGGCGTGGCGAAGGCCCGCTTTGGCGCCAGGGAAGCGCCGGCCGGGGGTCACGGAATGGAAAAGATGCGAGGCGCCTCCTTGCTCTCGGGTTTCGCCGTAAACTTGTCACTTCTCGCCTGGTTCGCGGGCGCCATGACGGCGCCGGTGGCGGCGCAAGCGCGGTGGCAAAGCGGCGCGCCCATGCCGACGCCGCGCTCGGAGATCGCCGTCGCCGAACTCGGCGGGCGCATCTACGTTGCCGGGGGGATCGGCCGGCTGGGCACGACCGGCGCCTTCGAGGTTTACGACCCATCGGGCGACAGATGGCGCGCGCTGGCGTCGTTGCCGGTGCCCTTGCACCATATGGCGATGGCCGCCGCGGGAAACCGCATCTATGTCACCGGCGGCTATCGCGACATTTTCTTCACCCCCGACAGCAAATCCGCGTGGGCCTATGACCCCGCATCCGACCGCTGGCGCCCCATAGCCGACATGCCGGCGCCCCGCGCCGCCCACCGCATGGCGGCGATCGGCGGTAGGCTTTACCTCGTCGGTGGCGTCGGGCCGGACCCGAAGGCGTTGATGGTCTACGATCCGGCGAAGGATGCTTGGGACCGGACTTCGGCGCCCCTGCCGACGGCACGCGAACACCTGGCGGTGGCGGTAGTGAACGGCAAGCTGTTCGTCATCGGCGGGCGTTGGCGCGGCCGGGGCAACCTGGCGGTCGTCGAGGCCTACGACCCGCTGCGCGATGATTGGTCGCCGAAGGCCGATATGCCGACGCCCCGCGGCGGACACACGGCCGGCGCCTTGGGCGGCCGGATACATGTGACCGGCGGGGAGGAATTCTCGCCGTCTCGCACCTTCGCCGCGCACGAGGTGTTCGATCCCAAGGCCGACCGCTGGACGGTGTTCGACCCGCTGCCGACGGCGCGCCATGGGCTCGGTTCGGCGGCGGTGAACGGCCGCTGGTACGTCATCGGCGGCGGCACCGGGGCGGGGGCCAAGACCTTCGTCACGCTGACCGGCGCGGTCGAAATCTTCACGCCGTGAGGCGCCGGGCGGCGGCGAGATCGACCGGCGGGGAGGGGCCGTGGTAATAGCCTGGATCAAGGCCATCGTGATACTGCCGGGAACGGCGCTGATCTTCGTCCCGTCGCTGATCCTCTGGGGATTGTCGGGGACGGGGCTGGCCGCCGAGCCCGCCGGGCCCGCCGGTGTGCGGTTCTGGCTCGGGCTCCTGGCGGCGGCGGCGGGGTTCTCTTTGATCGGCTGGACCATGCGGGACTTCGCGCGCATCGGCAAGGGCACGCCGGCGCCCTGGGACCCGCCGAAGGCGCTCGTCGTCCGTGGCCCCTACCGCCATGTGCGCAACCCGATGATGACCGGCGTCATCTCACTGCTCCTCGCCGAATGCCTAATGATCGGCTCTTGGGGCATCGCCGGGTGGGGGGCGGTTTTCGTCACGGCGAATCTGGTTTACATTCCGAATTGGGAGGAGCCGGCATTGGCGAAGAGATTCGGCGATGATTACCGGCACTATAAGGCCAACGTCCGCCGCTGGATCCCGGCGATCCGGCCCTGGGAAGGGCCCGGGGAGGGGGCGGGCGGCGAGGCCGACGGATGAGCGGCGCGGTCTGTGCGCAAAGTAGCAAAACCAACCCTTGAACGAATGGGAGAAGACGGATGACGGATGAAACGGTGGCGGTGGTCTCCGCCGGCGATATGGGCCACGCCGTCGGCGCGGTGCTGGCGAATAGCGGTCTCGAGGTGATCACGGCGCTTGACGGGCGCAGCCAGAGGACCCGGGACCTGGCGGCCAAGGCGGGGATGGTCGATGTCGGCGATGCCGGGACCCTCGTCGCACGGGCCGGGATATTGCTGTCGATCATTCCGCCGGACCAGGCGATAAGCTTCGCCGAGCAGATCTCGGCGGCGGTGAAGTCGGCCGGCGCCGATCTCGTTTTCGTCGACTGCAACGCCATCTCGCCCGACACCACGGGCAAGCTCGGCGCCATCGTCACCGCGTCGGGCGCCCGCTTCGTCGACGCCGGCATCGTCGGCGGGCCGCCCAAGATCGGCGGCAAGGGCCCGCGTTTCTATGCCTCGGGCGAAGCCGCCGGCGCCTTCGCCGTGCTCGCCGACCACGGGCTCGATGTCCGCGTCATCGGCGATGCCGTCGGCCGGGCCTCGGCGCTCAAGATGTGTTACGCCGCGATCACCAAGGGCGCCGCCCTGCTCGGCGCCGGGGCCCTGGTCACCGCCGAGGTGATGGGGGTCGGCGATCTTTTGCTGGCGGAGTTGCGGTCCTCCCAGGCCGCCATGCTGGACTGGCTCGCCGGCCGGACGCCGGGCATGCCGCCCAAGGCCTACCGCTGGGTCGGCGAGATGGAGGAGATCGCCGCGACCTATAAATCGGCCGGGCTGACGCCCAGCTTCCATCTCGGCGCGGCCGAGATGTGCCGCTTCATCGAGGCCTCGCCGCTGGGCCAGGAGGTGCCCGAGAAACGCACCATGGGGACGACGCTTGAGGGCGTGATCGAACATTTGGCCGAGTTCGCCGCCGCGCCGGAGGCGGGCCAAGACCCGGCGGCGGCGAAGGGTGGCTGATCATGTTTGAGGATCTTCACCGGGCGCGGGCTTTGACGCCCGCCGGGCGCGCCCGATGACTTGCCATAGGGTCCATCCCAGATAGCCAAGGGTGCCGAGACCGTAGGCCAGGAAGAAGTAGCTAAGCCCGCCGATCCAGGTGATCGGGCCGATCAGGTAGATGAAGTCCTCGATCTCGAAGCCGCCGAAGGAGGGGTGCTCGACCGCCCCCGCGCCATGGCGGTCCTCGAGGCCGAGGCGCAAGGCGCAGATCACCGGGTTCGATAACCCGGCGGCGAGCCCGAGGATGAGCGCCCAGACGCCCAAGCCTTGCGCATAGAGGCCGGCGCCGATACCGATGAACAGCGCCGTATAGTTGGCCGCGCCGACGATGTAATCGAAGCGGTGGCCGAATTCGCTGGTCTTGGCGGTCAGGCGCGCAAGCTCGCCGTCGGTGTGGTCGATGAGGACGGCAAGCATGAAGACGGCCGCCGCCCAGCCGGCGCCGCCGGCGCCGCCAAACGCGAACAGGGCGCCCGACGCGAGGCCCGAGGCCAGGCTGAACGCGGTCAGGTGGTTGGGTTGGACCGGCGTCGACGCCAGCGGCCTGACGAGGATGCGCGCCAGACGCTGGTCCCAGGGCGATTGGGTCACGGGGTCGGGACTCCGAAGATGTTTGACGGCGCGAATCCTACCCGAAACCGCCTGCCCGGCAAGGGAAAAGCCGGGCGCGGCGCCGCCGTTCACGCCCGGCCGGCGAATTCCCGGCGCCGCCGGTGCCCGGACCGCCGCCGCCCCTGTCGCCTGGCATGGCGGGTTGTTATAGTTGGGCGCGGTATCCGTTCGCGCCGCCGCCGTTTGGAGAGACCATGCGTTATCTCAAGCTTGCCTACCTGGTGGCCGGGCTCGCCCTTCTCGGCTTGGTGCTCAGCCAGACCGACTTGGGCGACGCCTGGGACCACGCAAGGCGGCTCGGCTGGGGCATGGCGGCGGTGCTGGCGATCTATTTCCTCGTCTTCCTGGCCGACAGCCTCGCCTGGCAGTTGACCTTCATCACCCATGGCTTCGGCGGTCCCTGGGCCTTCCGGCTTTGGCGGGTGCGCCTGGTGGGTGAGGCCGTCAACGCCACGACGCCCTTGGCGAACATGGGCGGCGAGCCGGTCAAGGTGGTGGTGCTCAAGAAGCGCTACGGCATCGGCTATCGCGAATCCGTCGCCTCGCTGGTGTTGGCGCGGACCACCACCGTCATCGCGCTGGTCATATTCCTCACCATGGGCTTCGCCTTGATGCTGGACCAGCCTCTGTTGTCCGCCGCCTACAAGACCAGCGCCGGGCTCGGCCTGGCGCTCCTGGCGCTCGGCATCGGCCTGTTCTTCCTGATCCAGCGCCTCAAGGTCTCCTCCCTCACCGGGCGCTGGGTCCTACGCTCGCGCTTGAGCGCCCGGATCGAGCGTATCCTCGGCCATATCCACGACATGGAGGAGCGGCTGATCCGCTTCTATTCCCGCCATCGCGGGCGCTTCGCCGCCGCCCTGGGGCTGACGCTCGCCAGTTGGCTGCTCGGCACCGTCGAGCTTTACGTCACCTTGTGGCTGCTGGGCAATCCGGTCTCCTTCACCGACGCCTGGATCATCGAGGCGGTGGCCCAACTGGTGCGCGCCGCCACTTTCCTCATCCCCGCCAGCATCGGCGCCCAGGAAGGCGCCTTCGTGCTGATCGCCGGCGCCATCACCGGGCAGCCGGCGCTGGGCCTGGCGGTGGCGTTGGTGCGGCGCGCGCGGGAGGTCGTCTGGATACTCGCCGGCTTCGCGCTTGGCTGGCGTTATGCGTTTCGCGCCAAGATGGTGGCGGCGGAGTTCACCGATGCCGCCGAGAAGGCGTCGGGCGAGGGCGGCGGGGCTTAAAGGCGGCGCCATAGGGCCCCCGACGCCGGTCCGGCGCCATGAAAATGCGATTCGATGCCAAGGGCTTGACCCCTTCCACAGCACTGATAAGGTGCCAAAAAGCCGTAAGGCGATAACCAAAATTCGCGGATTCAACAGGGAGTACGGACACATGAAAACCATGAAAATGCTCGGTGCGACGGCATTGGCCGGGGCCCTGGTCCTTGGTCTGGCGGCGACACCGGCGGTGGCGGACGCCGTCGCCGATTTCTACAAGGGCAAGCGGAT
>JADFPK010000156.1 GCA_022562375.1 Pseudomonadota bacterium | reverse complement strand
TCCATCGTGATCGACGCCGATAGCGGCGCGGTCCTTCATGAGGTCAACGCCGACACCCCCAACTATCCGGCGTCGCTGGCCAAGATGATGACCCTCTATATGGTCTTCGAGGCGCTGGAGGACGGCGATCTCAGGCTCGACCAGAGGATCACCGTCTCCAGACGCGCCGCCCGCCAGCCGTCGTCCAAGCTCGGGCTCAGGCGTGGCGACAAGATTTCGGTCGAAGACATCATCTTGAGCCTGGTGACCAAATCGGCCAACGACGCCGCCGCCGCCATCGCCGAGACCCTCGGCGGGACCGAGCGCAATTTCGCCAAGATGATGACCCAAAGGGCGCGGTCGCTCGGTATGTCGAACACCACCTTCCGCAACGCCTCCGGCCTGCCGCATAGGCGCCAAATGACGACCGCGCGGGACCTGGCTACCCTTGCCCGCGCGCTACGGAACGACTTTCCCGAGTATTATGACTTCTTCTCGACCGCCAGGTTCTCCTACAAGGGCCTCACCCACAGGAACCATAACAAGCTGCTCGCCCGTTATGACGCGGTGGACGGGATAAAGACCGGCTATATCCACGCCTCGGGCTTCAATCTCGCCACTTCGGTCAAACGCGACGGCCGCCGGCTGATCGGCGTCGTCATGGGCGGCAGATCGCCGCGGTCGCGGGACAGGCACATGATCGACCTGCTCGAGCGGGCCTTTACCCGGATCACCAACGGTAACGACTTGTTCCCGGAAAGGGCGGCGGCAAAGCGGGCCAGGAAATGGCGCGCGACGCGCTGGATCAGATGGCGGCGCAAATCCCCGATTCGCGTCATCCCGCCGTTGAAGCCGGCGATGGAGACCGCCGCCGCCAAGACCGCCGCCGACACGGCCACCAAGGCCGCCGTCAGGGCCCCCGCCAAGGCAAAACCCAAGAACGCCTGGGCCATCCAGGTCGGGGTCTTCAGCCGCTTCGCGCCCGCCCACCTCGCCGTCACCCGCGCCGCCGGCAGGGCGTTCGGCATCTTGAGAAAAGCCCGCGTCGCCATCATCCCGGTGAAGCAGGACGGGGCTATCCGTTACCAGGCGAGGCTCACGGGCTTGAGCGAGCAACGGGCCAAGCACGCCTGCCGGGTGCTTGCCGGCAAGAAGATAGACTGCGTGACCGTTTCGCCGCTAGGCGAGGTGGACGTCGCCCTGGCGACCCAGTAAAGCCGGGGACCGGCGGCCACGGACGGACCGCCCCCCGGCCCTTCTCCCCTTCGAATGATGTGACCCGACCTTGGGCATCCATTCGCCTCCGGTTAGGGCACAATCGGGCCAATCACCGCGCGGGGTTAGAAGTCCGGGGGTTCGATCTCGCTGATCCGCAGCTGGGCGACGAGATCGGCCTTGAGGCGCCCGAGCCCTTCTTCGGTCGCCGATTCGCAGCGCGCGACGAGGACGTCCTGGGTGTTGGACGCCCTCAGCAGCCACCAGCCGTCGTCCGTCGTCACCCTGACGCCGTCGCAGTCGTTGATCTCGGCGCCGGCCGCTTTGATCCGCGCCTTGACCTCGTCGACGACGGCGAACTTGCGCTCGTCCGGGCAAGGGAAGCGGAGCTCGGGCGTGTTCACCACCTCGGGCAGCCGATCGCGCATCTCGGCCAGGCTCATCCCCGATTCTTCGATCACCCCCAACAGGCGCACGGCGGCGTATAGCGCATCGTCATAGCCGTAATAGCGATCGGCGAAGAAGATATGGCCGCTCATCTCGCCGGCCAGCGGCGCGCCGGTTTCCGCCATCTTGGCCTTGATCAGGGAATGGCCGGTGCGCCACATCACGGGCCTGCCGCCGAGGCGCCGGATCTCGTCGAACAGCACCTGGCTCGCCTTGACGTCGGCGATGACGGTGGCGCCGGGATCGCCGGCAAGCACGCTCCTGGCGAGAAGGGCCATCAATTGGTCGCCCCACAGGATCCGCCCCTTGCCGTCGACGACGCCGATGCGGTCGCCGTCGCCATCGAAGGCGACGCCGAGGTCGCACTTCTCCTTGGCCACCGAGGCCTGTAGCTGGACCAGGTTCTCCGCCACCGTGGGGTCGGGATGATGCGCCGGGAAGGTGCCGTCGATGGTCTCGTTGAGCAGCACATGGCGGCCGGGAAGGCGCCGGGTCAATGCCGCCATGGCGTCGCCGGCGGAGCCGTTGCCGGCGTCCCAGGCGACCGCAAGCCGGCCGTCCCCGTCATAGTCCTCCGCCAGGCGGGCGACGTATTCGTCGAACAGGTCTTCGTCCTCGCATCCGCCGCGCCTGGGGGTGAAGTTTCCCGCCGCGGCGATCTCGCCCAGACGCTGGATGTCGACGCCGAAGAACGGCTCCTTTCCGGCCATCATCTTGAAGCCATTGTACTCCGGCGGGTTGTGGGAACCGCTGACCATGACGCCGCCGTCGGCCCCTCGGCTATGGACGGCGAAATAGAGCATCGGCGTCGGCCCGAGGCCGATACGCACCACCTCCATGCCCTGGGAGACCAGCCCCTCGACCAGGGCGGCCTCGAGCTCGGGCGAACTCAGCCGGCCGTCGCGCCCGACATAGACCTTGCGCCCGCCGGCCTCGATGATGACGGTGGCGAAGGCCCGGCCGATGGCCCCGGCGTCGGCCGCCGATAAGGTATCGCCGACGATCCCCCGGATGTCGTATTCGCGCAGGATCGTCGGGTCGAAGTTATGGGCGCTCATCGCCGGCCTCTCAGCCGGATGCCGCCGCGTTGGGGGGACGGCCGAGACAGGAATAGGCGAAGCCGGCCTCGGCCATGTCCGCCGGGTCGTAGATGTTGCGCAGATCGACCACCACGGGCCGCTTCATCAGCGCCTTCACGTGGTTGAGATCGAGCGACCGGAAGGCGTTCCACTCCGTCAGTATGGCCAGCGCATCGGCGCCCTCCATGGCGTCATAGGCGCTGTCGCACCAAACCACGCCGTCGAGCAGCTTCTTCGCCTCCTCCATGCCTTCGGGATCGTAGGCGCGCACGGTGGCGCCGCCCTTCACCAGCGCCGGGACGATCTCGAGGCTGGGACTGTCGCGCATGTCGTCGGTATTGGGCTTGAATGTCAGACCCAGCACGGCGATGGTCTTGTCCTTCACCGAACCGTCAAGGGCCTGGACGATGCGCTCCACCATGCCCTTCTTGCGCCTATCGTTGACCGCGATCACGGTCTCGACGATCGACAGCGGGCTCGCCACCGACTGGGCCGTGCGCGCCAGCGCCAGCGTATCCTTGGGGAAGCACGACCCGCCATATCCCGGTCCGGGATGGAGGAACTTGCGCCCGATGCGGCCGTCCAGCCCGATGCCCCGGGCGAGGTCATAGATGTCGCCGCCGACCTTCTCACACAGATCGGCCATCTCGTTGATGAAGGTGATCTTGGTGGCGAGGAAGCTGTTGGTCGCGTATTTGATCAATTCCGCCGTTTCCGGCGTGGTGAAAAGAATCGGCGTCTCGACCAGGTAAAGCGGTTGATAGAGGCGCTTCATCACCTCCCGCGCCCGTGTCGAATCGGTGCCGATGACGACCCTGTCGGGGCGCATGAAATCGTGGATCGCCGATCCTTCGCGCAGGAACTCCGGGTTCGAGGCGAAGTCGAAGTCGGCGTCCGGGCGGACCCGGGCGACGATACGGGCGACCTCGCGTCCGGTACCCACCGGCACCGTCGACTTGGTGACGATCACCGCCGGACCGTCCAGCGCCGCCGCCACCTGTTCGGCGGCGGCATAGACGTAACTCAGATCGGCATGGCCGTCGCCGCGCCGGCTCGGCGTGCCGACGGCGATGAAGACGATGTCGGCCCCCTTCACCGCGCCGTCGAGATCGACGGTGAAGACCAGCCTGCCGGCCTCGACATTGGATTTGACCAGCTCGGGCAGGCCGGGCTCGTAGATCGGCATCTCGCCACGGCGGAGGGTGTCGATCTTGCCGGCATCCGAATCGACGCAAACGACATCGAAACCGAATTCGGAAAAGCAGGCGCCGGAAACCAGGCCCACATAGCCGGTGCCGATCATTGCCACGCGCATGAACAACCCTCTCTAAACCTGACCGGGACGCTATAGCCTTCAGACCATCGAACGCAAGAAGCGAAGAACGTCGTCGCGAAGATCGTCCCGCTCGAGGGCGAAGGCGACGCTGGCCTCGAGAAACCCGATCTTGCTGCCGCAATCGAAACGCCTTCCGTCGAACCGGAGGCCGTGGAACGGAAACTCGCCGATCATCTCCGCCATCGCGTCGGTAAGCTGGATCTCGCCGCCGGCGCCCGGCTGGTGACGGCCAAGGTAGTCGAACACTCGCGGCTGGAGAATATAACGGCCGATGATCGACAGTGTCGAAGGCGCTTCTTCGGGCGCCGGCTTTTCCACCAGCCCCTTGATCTCGGCCAGACGGCCGTCATCGGCGGCGATGTCGAGGATCCCGTACCGGTCGGTCTGGTCCTTGGGCACGTCCTCGACGGCGACGACGTTGCCGCCCTTCTCCTGGTAAACGTCAAGCAGTTGCTTCAGGCAGGGGACGGACGAGAGCACGAGATCGTCGGTCAGCACCACGGCGAAGGGTTCATCGCCGACGAGATCACGGGCGCACCACACCGCGTGGCCGAGCCCGAGGGGTTCGGGCTGAAGGACGTAACGGACCCGGCCGGGTTCGGGAAGCCAACCGCTGCCGGCCGCCAACGCCCGGGCCTTGGCCTGCTCGGCGGGCGAGGAGCCGGTTTCGACGGCATGGCCGAAATGTTCCTCGATCGAGGATTTACCGGGTCCGGTGACGAGGATGAACTGTTCGATGCCCGCCGCCTGGGCCTCCTCCACGGTATATTGGATCAGGGGCTTGTCGATGACCGGCAGCATTTCCTTGGCCACGGCCTTGGTCGCCGGCAGGAACCGCGTGCCCACGCCGCCCACGGGAAACACCGCCTTGCGTACCGGTTTGACCATCAGCGCGCCACAAA
>JADFPK010000155.1 GCA_022562375.1 Pseudomonadota bacterium | reverse complement strand
CTTGGTGAACTGGATGTCCTCATAGCTGACGATCTGCACGTGGTTGCCCCAGGGGTCGAGGAAATCCAGCCTGCCGTCCGGCAGCAACTCGACCGACATCTCCTCGAGCGCCCGGCGGATGGCGCCGGCATCGTCGACCACCAGCCCGAAGTGGCGGTCGGTGTCGGGGGGTTGCGTTCGCTTGACCGATAGGGCGATGAACTGATCGCCGAGATCGATGAAGGCCATGGTCTCGCTTCGCCCGCGCAAGCTGATCTCGAAGATGGCGCCGTAGAATTCGAGCGCGGCGTCGATATCGCCGACCTCGAGCGCGACGTGGTTGATGCCGACGGCGCGGGCCTTGGCGGGTTCGGGTTGTTGCGTCATTCGGGAAGGTCCTCCTTGGCGGCCGATGAGACGCGGCTTCGGGTTTGCGCCCCGCCGGCGGCGGTGCGGTATCATAGCCCTCATTCGCCGATGATGGGATTCGGAAAGGATCGGAGGTCGGGGAACCGGCCGGGGCGTTGACCGGTTCCCCATGGGAACCCGCTATTGCGCGCGGTATCATGTCCCGGGCCGTGGGGGTGCCGGTATCGCCGGCAAAATCCGGCTCGGTTCCGCACCGTACGGATTGGGGAGGATGCAGTCATGGCGCGCGAGCCGGCGAAAACGCTTGGGGATCACTTCGCTTACAGGTTCGGCGAGGCGCCGCCATCCGATGATTCCCCGGGCGACGGCGGCACCTTGTTATACCTGGCGCGGCGGCGCACCCATCGGAACTATTCGGAGCGTCCCGTCGATCCGGCCCTGGTCGAGACCCTCGCCGCCGCCGCCTTGTGCGCGCCGACGAAAAGCGATCTCCAGCAGCGCGACATCGTCATCGTTCGGGAGCGTTCGCTCAGGGACGGCATCGACGCCCTGTTCCCCGGGGATAGGTGGATCGCGGCGGCTCCCGCCTTCCTGGTTTTCTGCGGCAACAACCGCCGCCAAAGGCAGCTCCACGAATGGCGCCGCCGGCCCTTCGCCAACGACCATCTCGACGCCTTCTTCAATGCCGCCGTCGATGCCGCCATCGTGCTCGGGACCTTCATCATCGCCGCCGAACGCTCGGGCCTTGGCTGCTGCGCCATCAGCGCGGTCAGGAACCACGCTTCACGGATCAGCGATCTGCTGGGCCTGCCGGACCATGTCTTCCCGGTGGCCGGGCTGACGCTGGGCTGGCCGGCCGGCGAGGGTACCGTCAGCCTGCGTCTGCCGTTGGCCGTTGCCGTGCACCAGGACCGCTTCAATGAGTCCGGGTTGCGCCGGGGGATCGAGGCCTACGATTCGCGCCGCGCCGATCTCCAGCCTTACGCCCGCCAACGCCACGCTGAGGAATACGGAACGACGACGCCCTACGGCTGGAGCGAGGACAAGGCGCGGCAATATTCCAAGCCCCAACGGGCCGATTTCGGCGCCTTCATCCGCCGGAAAGGCTTCCGTCTCGACTAGGCGCGGCAGGGCGAAGGTGGGGATTGGGCCGTCGGCGCGGGACCGCGCCCTTTAAACGTCCTGGCCGAAACTCGTCAGGCCGCAGGACGGCGCGTCGATTGAGCCGAACACGGCCATGCTGGAAAGGCCATCGAGCCCGCCGCCAAGCACCATGAACTCGACGATGAGGAGGAAGGCGATCAGGGTCGCGATGACGGCGTAAAAAAGCCCATTCGACCCGCTATCGTCCGCGACCGCAACAGAGCTTGAAAACATAGTGTCTCCTATCCCAAACGAGCACATCTATTGTCACATTAATTGGCCACGAAGACAAGTGATTTAGTACTGTAAAGTATGTGCCCAAATCATTAATATAAAACCAGTTGAAATGAATTTTATCGGCATTGGTTGTGACGATGTACGCCTTCCCCGGCCGACGGCTTTTCCGCGCCCGGCCCGGCGGAATCGGCGCGGGATGACGGTTTTGAGGGACGCAAACGATGTCCGATCTCGATCACGCGGCGCTGTTCGAGGACCACCTCTTTGACGGCGAGGAGATCGTCTGGACCGGCCGGCCGGACCCGTCGGTGAACTTCGACCGCCGCGACCTGACCCTCATCCCTTTCTCCATAGCCTGGGCCGGGTTCGCCATCTTCGCGACGGCGGGGTTCGTCAGTGGATATGTCGAAGCGGTGAAATCGGGCGGGCAACCGGGATCGTTCCTCTTCCTCGCGCTCGCCGCGGGGTTCAGCCTCCTCGGCCTTTATCTGTTGGTCGGACGGTTCTTCAACAAAAGGTGGAACAAGCGCCGCCTCTATTACGCCCTGACCGACCACCGTGTCCTCATCCTCAAGACGGCAACCACCCCGCCGGTATCAGCGGTGCCCTGGGACAAGGTGCCGGCGATCGGCAAGGCGCAAGGCTTTGGCGGCACCGGCACCGTCACCTTCTCCAAGGCGCGCTGGTGGAAGACCGATTACGGCAATACCGGGCTCGAGTTCTTCACCTTGCTTCCGTCGGGCAAGGTGACGGCGTTCTACGACATCGCCGAGGTGGACCGCGTCTACAATCTGGCGAACGAGCTGGGACATCGGCGCTGGCGAAGTCTCTGAATGCGGCCCGGGCAGGGCTCGGGCGGCCTAGCCCCGATCCAGCACCTCGGCGCGGGCGTGGAGCTTGGCCAGCAGCCCATCGAGCGTTGCCCGTTCGGCGGGGCTAAGCGCGCCGATGAGCTCGGCCTCGAGCCCGAGCGCCAAGGGCACGATGCGCCGGTAGATCCGCTTGCCCGGCGCGCTCAGCCTCAGCGCCGAGCGGCGCCGGTCGGCCCTGTCCGTCGCCGCGACGATCAGGCCCGATCGTTTGAGCCTGGCGACGGCGCGCGACACCCGGACCTTGTCCATGGCGGTGCGTTCCGAGACCTCGTTGGCCGAGGCCGGCGCGAAGCGGCCGAGCACCGCCATCACCCGCCATTCGGCGATCGACAGCCCGAAGCGGACGCCATACTGCCTGGCGATGGCATGGCTTATGCGGTTGGTCAGCACCGACAGGCGGTAGGGCAGGAAGTCCTCCAGCACCAGCCGCCCGTCCGCCTCGACCGCCGCGGATTTTCGCCTCTCGGCGATTTTTGCCGTCGGTTTCCTGGAGTTGGCGGAGCCGGTCTCGATCCTGCCGGCCGCCGATGTTCGCCTGCCGGCGCGTCCCGCCGCCTGGCTCCGCGCCGGCGATTTCCTTCCCCCGGCGCCTCCCGCCGCCTTCTTCGCCGGCGATTTCCGCCCGCCCGACCGCGGCGGCGCTTTTTTCCTTGCCGTGATTCTTTCCCTGACCTTCATTTTCCGCTTGGAATTAGTTTCATTTGCAACTAAATTGGCGGAAGTGACGGTCAACGTCAAGGGCCGATTTGGAGACCGGCGGCGCCGCGCGGCGCCGGGCGCGTCTTCGGGCCGGGCCTTGAAAGGAGGTTCGATGGCTGCCGATACGACCGATGGCGATGGCGCCAACCCCATGGGGACGGACGGCTTCGAGTTCGTCGAATACACCGCGCCCGAGCCTAAGGCCCTGGGCAAGCTGTTCGCCGGCATGGGCTTCGCCGCCGTCGCCCGGCACCGCTCCAAGGACGTCACCCTCTATCGCCAGGGCGACGTCAACTTCATCGTCAACGCCGAGCCCGACAGCTTCGCCCAGTCCTTCGCCCGGGTGCACGGGCCTTCCGTCTCGGCCATGGCCTTCAGGGTCAAGGACGGCGCCCGGGCTTACGCCCGCGCGCTCGATCTCGGCGCCCAGCCGTTCTACGGCCATGTCGGGCCGATGGAGCTCAATATCCCGGCGATCCGGGGCATCGGCGGCAGCCTGATCTATTTCGTCGACCGCTATGGCGAGCGCACCATCTACGACGTCGACTTCGTCCCCATCGAGGACGCCCCCGGTCCCGGCGTCGGCCTGACCTACATCGACCATTTGACCCACAACGTCCATCGCGGGCGCATGGACGAATGGGCGGAGTTCTACGAGCGGCTGTTCAACTTCCGTGAGCAGCGCTATTTCCACATCGAGGGCAAGATCACCGGGCTCAAGAGCCGGGCCATGATCAGCCCCTGCGGCAAGATCCGCATCCCGATCAACGAATCCCTGGACGACGAATCGCAGATCGAGGAGTACCTCGCGGCCTACAAGGGCGAGGGCATCCAGCACATCGCGCTCGGCAGCGACGACATCTTCGCCAGCCTCGAGGGACTCTCGGCCAACGGCATTTCGTTCATGGACGTGCCCGACGCTTATTACGAAGCGCTGGACGAGCGCCTGCCCGGCCATGGCGAGGACATCGGGCGGCTGAGCAAGCACCGCGTCCTGATGGACGGCGCCCCCAGCAAGGGTGAAGGGCTGTTGCTGCAGATCTTCACCGAGACCGTGATCGGCCCGATCTTCTTCGAGATCATCCAGCGCAAGGGCAACGAGGGCTTCGGCGAGGGCAACTTCCAGGCGCTGTTCGAATCGATCGAGCAGGACCAGCTGCGGAGAGGGGTGCTCAAGGCATGAAGAACTGGATACCCTTGCCCCGCATCGAGGGTCTGGCCTCGCGCCAGGCCCATGCCGACCTGCCCGAGGGCACCTATGAGCGCGAGCTCGGCCGCGAAGGCTTCGCCGGGCCGGCGACCCAGATGCACCACAGGCATCCGCCGACCGGCTGGAGCGCCTGGGAAGGGCCGTTGCGCCCGCGCGCCTTCGACCTGGCGAGGATCGGCGAGGTCGGCGCCAGCCCCTGGGACGCGGCGGAAGTGCTGGGCAACGCGCACCTCCAATTGCGCCTGTGGCGCGCCGAAGGCGCCATGGACCATCTGGTGCGCAACTCCGACGGCGACGATCTGCTCTTCGTCCATGCCGGCCGAGGCCAGCTGTTTTGCGATTACGGCCGTCTCGAATTCCGCGACGGCGATTACATCGTGCTGCCGCGCGGCACCATGTGGCGGATCGAGGCCGAGGGTAACGCCACCTTCCTGATGATCGAGGCGACCA
>JADFPK010000154.1 GCA_022562375.1 Pseudomonadota bacterium | reverse complement strand
GCGAAAATCAAGGCGCCTGGCTCGAGCCCCGGGTCCAGTCCACCCGCCATGCCGAAGCTTACCAGGGCTTGGGCGCCGTCTTCGATAAGACGGCGCGCGCCCTCCCGGGCGCGCTCTCCATTGGCGCCGGCGCAGTAGAGAAACGGGCGGCCGGCTTGTTCCCACTCACCGGTCGGCCGGGCGATGCAATCCGCTTCGGCGACGAGGCCGGTGACGATGCCGAGCCGGCTCACATGCCCATCACCCCCGGCAGGGTGGCGCCGCGCATGAGATTGAGGTAGCGGGCCAGCGCCCACAGGGGAAAATAGGTCCGGTATCCGTGATAGCGCAGATAGAACACGCGGGGGAATCCGACCGCCGTGTACCACCGTTCCGACCACACCGCGCCCTTGCGCGGCGCCGAAAGAAGGTACTCGATGCCGCCGGCGACAGCGTCACTTTCGACCTCGCCCACCGCCATCAGGCCGAGGATCGCCCAGGCCGTCTGTGACGGCGTGCTTGCCTTCGCCTCGCCCTTGCGGTCGGGCCAGTAGGTGGCGCCGTCCTCGCCCCAGCCGCCATCCTCGCGCTGGCAGGCCTTGAGCCACGCCACCGCCTTGCGGATATGGGGCGATGCGTGGTCCTCCTTCGCCACACTGAAGGCCAACAAGGCCGACCAGGTGCCGTAGATGTAATTGGTCCCCCAGCGTCCGTACCACGAGCCGTCGTTCTCCTGCGAGCGCCTGAGATTATCGAGGCCACGGGCGACCGCCGGATGACCCGGTCCGTAACCGAGCTGGCACAGCATGCTGACGCAGCGCGCGGTGAGATCGGCGGTCGGCGAATCGAGAAGCGCGCCGTGATCGGCGAAGGGGATATGGTTCAGATAATAATGAGTGTTATCGGCATCGAACGAGCCCCAGCCGCCGTCCTTGCTCTGCATGCCGACCACCCATTCGACGGCGCGGGCGAGCGCGGTCCGCATTTCCACACCGTTGCCCGAGCGCCGGGTACGGTCCAGCGCCATGACGACGACGGCGGTGTCATCGATATCGGGATAATGGTCGTTGCGGTACTGGAAGGGCCAGCCTCCGGGACGCAGGCCCGGCCGGCGCACGGCCCAATCGCCCTCGACCTCGAGGATCTGACGATCGAGCAGCCATTTGACGGCGCCGCGCATGGACTCGCCGTCTTCCACCTCGCCCGCCTCCATCAGCGCCAGCATCGCGAGACCGGTGTCCCAGACCGGCGAAATACAGGGTTGGCAATAGCCTTTGTCGGGGCCGAGCACCAGGAGCTTCCTGATGGCCTCCATGGACGCCCTCCGCTTCGGGTGGTCTTTGGCATAGCCGAGGGCGGCCTGCGCCATCAACGTGTTCGCCATCGCCGGAAAGATGCCGCCGAGACCGCCTTCGCCATTGGCCCGCTTGTTGATGAAGGCGACGGCGGCGTCGATCGCGTGGGCGCGCAAACGCTTCGGAATCAGATGCTCGCCGAGATGCAATATGCGGTCGAGGAGAAGAAACGCCTGGCCCAACGGAGCGCCGGTGCTGTTGACCATGTAACGCTTTTCACGGCGGGGCGGCGTGACGAACAACTCGGCAATGTCAACGCCCCTTGGATTCTTCGCCTCCGGTTTGAGCGCCGAAAGGATCAGAAGCGGCACGATGACCGTGCGCGACCAATAAGAAACCATGTCCAGGCGGAAGGGAAACCACGACGGCATCAGCATGATCTCGACCGGCATGGTGGGCACGGCGCGCCATGGCACCTGGCCGAAAAGGGCGAGGGCGAAGCGGGAGAACACGTTGCACCGCGCCGCCCCGCCATGGGCGAGTATGGCTTCGCGCGCGCGCGCCATATGCGGCGCATCGGGATCGTCGCCAACCAGCTTGAGGGCGAAATAGGCCTTGACCGTGGCGCTGATATTGAAGTCGCCGCCGTAAAACAGGGGCCAGCCGCCATGGGGGGCCTGGCGCTCGCGGATATAGACCGCAAGCTTGGCCTCGACCCCGTCGTCGATCTCGCCGAGAAAATGCTCGAGCAGGATGAACTCGGAAGTGATGGTGGCGTCGGCCTCGAGCTCGAACGCCCAGTGCCCGTTCTCCGCCTGCAGTTCCTTGAGACCGTCGGCGACGCTTTTGACCGTCCTGGCGACCGCCGAAAGGTCCGCCGACGGCTGCTCGTCGCCAGGGCGCGGTTGCTCTACTGTCTGGGCCAAAGCCATGGACGCACTTCTTGACTGTCTTGGAGGAGTGTCGCCTAGCCCGGCGGCACCGCTGTTGTCAAGGTCGGACCACTCCTCCACGCCAGAAACCTCCCGTTTTACTGCATTTATTTCATTGCCAGCTTGGCCGCCCGGTCACCCGAGCGGATAGCGCCTTCTATGGTAGCGGGAAGGCCGGTATTCGTCCAGTCACCGGCCAAGAACAAATTCGTGAAATCGGTCGATGCTCCGGGGCGGCGGCTCACTTCCGCCGGGATCTGGGCGAAGGTCGCCCGGCGCTCCTTGACGACGCGGTATGGTGGCACCGCGTTCGGATCGAGGTCCAGGGCCCGGGCGACGTCGCGCCACGCCCGGTCGGCGAGGGCCTCCGCCGGATCGTCGATCAGATCGTCGGCGGCGCTGACGGTGACGGCGGCGACATCGCCTCGCACGAAAAGCCACTGGGCGACGCCGCCGACCAGCCCGAGATAAGGCGCTCCCTCGGGCAACTCGGGCGCGTCGTCGAGGCGGAAATGGACATTCAGGATGGCGCGGCTGGCGAGGGGAGCTTCAAGGCCGGGGATCAGGGACGCCGCCATGGTGGGCGGCACGGCGAGGATCACCCTGTCGGCGGGCCCAAGCGAGACGGTGCCACGGGCGAATCGGAGGCCGCCGATGCGAGCCCCCTCGATTTCGAAGGCGCTCAGGCGATGGCCGAATCGAACATCGGCGCCGAGATCGCCGAGCCTGGCGATCGCCGGATCGATAAGGCCCGCCGACAGGCCCTCGCGGGCGACATAGCCGCGCCAGGCGCGGGACCCGCCGAAGAATATCACCGCCATCACCGGCCCGAGCAATCGCGCCGCGCCGTCTTCCATCCTGGCGTTGAGGACGGCTACCGCGAGGGGCTCGATAAAGCGCCTGACCACGGGATCGTCGGTGGCCAAGCAATCGGCGACGGTGGCGCCAGCGCCGGCAAGCATCAGCTTCAGCGCCGCCAGATACCGCCACGCCCGGCTCCCCGGCACCCGCCGGGCCGGCGCCCCGATCCACCAGGGAATGGGACCCGCGTTGGGGCGTACCACCCAGCGTTCGCCGGTGTCGACATCGATGAACGGGAACACCGTCTCGGACGGGGCGCGCAGCGCATCGGGCGCGCCGATGGCATCGAGATAACGGAACGTGGCGCGATTGGCGCCGAGGATCAGATGGTTGCCGTTGTCGATTCGCCGGCCGATCGCGGCATCATCGAACGAGCGGCAGCGCCCGCCGGCATGACCGGCCGCCTCGTACAGGCACACCTTTTGCCCCGCCTCCGCCAGACGGATCGCCGCGGCGAGTCCGGCGAGGCCGGCGCCGATGACATACGCTGCCGCCATCACCGCCTAGAAGATGCCGTAACGAAGCGCGAGCCAGATCTTCTCGGCCGCGTGCAGGCGTACCGGCTGGTCGAGCCGATCCCAGCCACGGCTCATCAGCCGGTCGAGCATCCGGCGATAGACGTTCAACATCACCATTGCCGGCCTGACCGCGCGCCGCGGGCGGTCGCGAAGCGCCGCGCCGGCGTCGGCGAAGCGTTCACCGGCGATTTCGGCGAGATCGCCGCACACCGCGGCCACGGCGGGGTGGCGCAGCACGGCGGCGGGATCGCGGGTCTCGATGCCGTGGGCCTCGAGCAGTTCGCGCGGCAGGTAGAGCCGGCCCAACTCGGCATCCTCCAAAAGATCGCGCAGAAGATTGGTCAGTTGCAGCGCCCGGCCAAGGGTCAGGGCAAGGGTGCCGACCGCCGGTCCCGAAACACCGAAAATCCGCACCGACAAAAGACCCACGGCGCCGGCGACACGGTCGCAGTAAAGTTCAAGCTCGGAGAAGCTGGGCGCCACCATCCGGTTGGTGGCGTCCATCTCCATGCCGTCCAGCAAGGCCAGGAAATCTTCCTTGGCGAGGCCATAGGTCGCGACCGGCCGGCGCAAGGCGCGGGTGATCGGATGAGTGGGCCGGCCCCGGTAGAGCTCGTCGATTTCCTCGCGCCAAGCGTTGAGCCCGGCCAGTTTCACCTCGGGCGCCGCGTCTCCGTCGGCGATGTCATCGACGGCGCGACAATAGGCGTAGACCGCGAACATCGCCTCGCGCTTAGGCTTAGGCAACAACCGCATGGCCCAGAAAAACGAGGTGCTGGCATTGACGACGATGGCATGGACCTGTTCGCCGAGAGAGGCGCCGGAGCGGTCGTCAACCGGAGAGGGGGAGATCATTTTGCCCGGCGCGGGCCGGTCTCCGCCGCCGGCCGGCGCGGCGTCCGGTCCGAGGAGAATTTCCTGCGCCGCGGGGGGCTTGGCCAACGTTCAGGCGCGCGCCGGCGCCTTTTCGGCGGCCCGGCCGAAGGCGTTGAGCGCCGTGGCGACGATGGCGCGGGCGTCGAGGCCGGCGCTCTCGTACTGGGCCTTCGGCGCGTCGTGATGGATGAAGCGGTCGGGCAGCGTCATCGGCCGCACCTTGAGGCCGTTCTCCAGCAGACCGGCATGAGCCAGGCAGTGCAGGACCTGGGCCGCGAAGCCGCCGATCGCCCCTTCCTCGATGGTGATCAGCAACTCGTGCTGGCGCGCCAGATCGCACACCAGATCCTCGTCCAGCGGCTTGGCGAAACGCGCGTCCGCCACCGTCGCCGACAGACCGTAGGCGCCAAGATCGTCGGCCGCCGCCAGGCATTCGCGCAGGCGCGCGCCGAAGCTCAGCAGCGCCACCGCCGTCCCTTGGCGCAGCACCCGGCCCTTGCCCAGCTCCAGCACCTCGCCCCGTTCCGGCAACGCCGCGCCGAACCCCTCGCCGCGCGGATAGCG
>JADFPK010000153.1:2159-5029 GCA_022562375.1 Pseudomonadota bacterium | reverse complement strand
TTGCCTTCATCGCCCTGCTTTCGGGCGCCATCGGCATCGCCTTCGCCCCCATCTTCGTGCGCCTGAGCGAGCTCGGCCCGAGCGCCACGGCCTTTCACCGCCTATTGCTCGCGGCGCCGTTCCTGTGGCTGTGGATGGGCCTCGATAACCGGCGCGGCGGGGGCACGGGGCGCAAGCCCGCCACGGCCCGGGATTACGGCTGGCTCGCCCTCGTCGGCCTGCTGTTCGCCGCCGATCTCGGCCTCTGGCACTGGTCGATCCGGCTTACCTCCGTCGCCAATGCGACGCTGCTCGCCAACGCCGCGCCGATCTTCGTGACCCTCGCCGGCTGGCTCGCCCTGGGCCAACGCTTCACAGCCGTATTCCTCGCCGGGCTGGCGGTGGCGCTCCTCGGCGCGGTCCTGCTGATGGGATCGAGCGTCACCCTTGGCCTCGATCATTTGCTGGGCGACGGCCTGGGCCTGGCGACGGCGGTGTTCTACGCCGGTTACATGCTGGCGGTCAAAAAGCTGCGGGCCGATTTCTCGACCGCCACCGTCATGGCCTGGAGCGCCGCCGCCGGCGCCATCGCCCTGCTGCCCTTGGCGCTGATCTCCGGCGAGAGCATCGTCGCGGCGACGGCCACGGGCTGGGGCGTGCTGCTGGCGCTGGCGCTGATCTCCCATGTCGGCGGCCAGAGCCTGATCGCCTATGCGCTGGCCCATCTGCCCGCCGCCTTCTCCTCCGTCAGCCTGTTGCTCCAGCCCGTCGCCGCGGCGCTGTTGGCGTGGCTGATCCTGAGCGAGGCGCTTGGCCTCCTGCAAGGTTTAGGCGGCGCCGTCGTCCTCGCCGGCATCGTCATCGCCAGGCGCGGCAGCGGGTGAGGGTCCAAGCGCTTCAGATCTCCTTGCCCTCGAGCTTGTCGCGCAAGGCCTTGATGTGGCCGGCGATGCCGGGCAGGCGGGGATGGATGCGGAGCGCCGCCTCGAACGCCTTGAGCGCCGCCTCTTCCCGGCCGAGCGCCAGGTTGACGAGGCCGCGTCCCGTCAGCGCCCCGAAGTGGCGCGGCTCGAGCGCCAGGGTCCGTTCGATGTCGCCGAGGGAGGCTTCATGCCTCGCCATCAGATAGTGCACGGTGGCGCGCTTGTTCCAGCCCTCGGCGAAGCCGGGCAGGAATTTGACGATCTCATCGAAGGCGGCGAGGGCGGTTACGTTATCGCCCCGGTCCATGGCGACGATGCCCCTGGCCATCAGCCTGTTGGCGCGTTTCTCGCCCGAGATCAGCCAGATTTGCCAGATCGCCTCCTCGACCAGGCCGGCCTCTACCGGGTTGGCGGCCGAACCTAGGCGCTCGAACAGGCCGTCGAGACGGGCGTCGTTCTGCGCCGCGGAGGCGGCGAAGACGAGGACCAGCAACGCCAAGGCGATGATCGGCGCGAGGGTCCGTTTCATCGCCGCGTCCCGCCGCCCTCGATGAGGGCCTCGGGCTTGGGCCCGCCGGTCGCCCAGTCGAGGAGCTCCACCGTGTGCACCACCGGGATGGCGGTGGCGCCACCGATCTGGACCAGGCAGCCGACGTTGCCGGTGGCGATGACCTCGGGCGACACCGTCTCGATGTTGCGCACCTTGCGCGCCAGAAGCTCTTTGGCGATGTCGGGCTGCAACAGATTGTAGGTGCCGGCCGAGCCGCAACACAGATGCCCCTCGGGCACCGTGCCGACCTCGAAGCCGGCCGCTTCGAGCAGGGCGATCGGCGCCTTCTCCACCCCCTGGCCGTGGCGGAGCGAACAGGCGGACTGGTAGGCCACCTTGAGGCCCGGCAGGTGCATCGGCGGGACGAGACCGATTTCGGCCACGAACTCGCCGATGTCCCTGGCCAGCGCCGAGACCGCCTCGGCCCTGGCGGCCCATCTTGGGTCTTCGCGCAGGATGAAGCCGTAATCCTTGACCATGGTGCCGCAGCCCGACGCGTTGACGATGATGGCGTCGAGGCCATCACCCTCGGACTCCCGCGTCCACGCCTCGATGTTGGCCTTGATGGCGCGATGCGCGTCCTTCTCGCGGCCGAGGTGATGGCCGATGGCGCCGCAACACCCGGCGCCCTTGGCGATCAGCACCTCGCATCCGTGGCGCCGCAAGAGCCGGATGGTGGCTTCGTTGATCGCCGGCGCCAGGGTGTGTTGGACGCAGCCGGTCAGCAGGGCGACGCGTTTCTTGCGCTCGCCCTCGGCGGGGTAGGAGCCGGGCGCGGACGGCCCGGACGCCTTCGGGATCCTCAAAGGGACCAGCTCGAGAACGCCGCCGAGCGGTCCCGGCGCCAACCCCGCCAGCGGACGGCAGAGGCGCGCGAGATGAAGGAGGGGGCGGAACAGCCAGGGCGTCGGCAGCACCAGGGCCAGGGCCAGGCGCAACGCGCGCTCGGGCCACGGCCGGCGGTAGGTCTCCTCGATATAGCGGCGCCCGTGATCGACCAGGTGCTGGTAATGGACCGCCGACGGGCAGCTCGTCATGCAGGCGAGACAGGACAGGCATCTGTCGATGTGCTTCACCACCTCGGCGGTGGCCGGTTTCTCGTTCTCCAGCATGTCCTTGATCAGATAGATGCGCCCGCGCGGGCTGTCGAGCTCATCGCCGAGCAGCACGTAGGTCGGGCAGGTGGCGATGCAAAAGCCGCAATGGACGCAGGCCCTCAGGATCTTCTCCGACTCCTGGACGTCGGCATCGGCGAGCTGGGCGAGGGTGAAGCTGGTCTGCATGCGCGCGCTCCCTCAGACGCCGGCGTACATGCGCCCGGCGTTGAGGATGCCCTTGGGATCGAAGTTCTCCTTCACCCGCCGGGTCAGGCCGGCAAGCGCCTCTGGCTGGGGGTGGAACACCGGAACCGTCCGGCG
>JADFPK010000153.1:0-2059 GCA_022562375.1 Pseudomonadota bacterium | reverse complement strand
TCCCTCAGACGCCGGCGTACATGCGCCCGGCGTTGAGGATGCCCTTGGGATCGAAGTTCTCCTTCACCCGCCGGGTCAGGCCGGCAAGCGCCTCTGGCTGGGGGTGGAACACCGGAACCGTCCGGCGCGTCTCGGCGTCGGCCTTGATGAGCGTGCCATGGCCACCCGCTTCGCCGATGGCGGCGCGCACGATGGCGGCGCGCCCGCTGGCCGCCATGTCTTCCAGCGCCCCAATCGCCAGCCAGATCAAGCCGCCGCCCCAATCGTAGAAGGCCAGCGTCCGGAGGTTCCGGGCGATCCGCTCGGTGATGGCGGCGGCCTCGGACGGCGGTGCCGCGATGCGCCACACCTCGCAGCCCGGGCCGAGAGCGGTCGGGGAAACCAGCGGATGCACGTCGCGGATTTCCCGCCACAGCGCGCGCGTATCGGCGTGCGCCAACTCGCCTGCCGTCCCGAAACCGGCGAGGCCCTCGCCAAGGCCCTTGGCGCGGGCGGCGACCGAGAGCGCCGGCCCCTCGAGCCTCATGACGGTGGCGGCATTGGCGCCGGCGATCCGCGCAACCCAGGATCGCTGGGCCAGGAGCTTCGGCAGATGGGCCGCGGCGGTGACCTCCCAGGGCCCGCCAAGCGCCTTGGTCATGGCGCCGAGCGCCGCCCGGTCGTCGAGGCCCGGGATGACGACGGTGCGGCTGTCGTCGGGCGCCGGCAGGACCTTGAAGGTCACCTCGGTCATCACCGCAAGGGTCCCGAAAGAGCCGGTCAGCAGCTTGGACATGTCGTAGCCGGTGACGTTCTTCACCACCCGGCCACCGGACTTGAAGGCTTCCGCCCGTCCGCTGACGGCCTTGATGCCGAGGATATGATCGCGCGCGGCCCCGGCGGCGATCCGCCTCGGCCCGGAAAGGTTGCAGGCGAAGATGCCGCCGATGGTGGCCCCGCCCGCCTTCTCCCGACCTTCCGCGCCTTCCAGCAGGGCCGCGCCTTCCAGCAGGGCCGCGCCCGCCAGCAGGGGGCCGTAATCGCCGGGCTCGAACGCCAGCTGTTGGCCGTTCCTATCGAGGTTCGCCTCGATTTCGCCAAGCGGCGTGCCGGGCCTGGCGGTCATCACCAGCTCGTTGGGCTCATACATTGTGATGCCGGCGAGGCGCGAGAGGCCCAGCGTCCGTTCGGCCTCGGCGGGCCGGCCATAGTTCCTTTTGGTGCCGGCGCCGATGACCTCGAGGCGCGTCCCCTCGGCGAGCGCCTCGGCCACCGCGTCGAGGACCTCTTCCGGGGTGCCGGGCGTCATCACGTTTTCCATAGAACCTGGCCGGTCAGAACCGGGGCAGGTCGGGGTGGCGCGTCCGCCCGCGATGGATATGCACGCGGCCCAACTCGGCGCAGCGATGCAGGATCGGAAACATCTTGCCGGGATTGAGCAGGGATTTTGGATCGAAGGCGCATTTCAGGCGCTGCTGGTGCTTGAGGTCGTCCTCGTTGAACATCTCGCCCATGAGGTCCCGCTTCTCGACGCCGACACCGTGCTCGCCGGTCAGCACGCCGCCGACCTTGACGCACAGCCTGAGGATCTCGGCGCCGAACTCCTCCGCCTTCTCGATCTCGCCGGGGATGTTGGCGTCATAGAGGATGAGGGGGTGGAGATTGCCGTCGCCGGCATGGAACACGTTGGCGACGCGAAGGCCGAAGCGCTTCGACATCTCGGTGACGCCGGTCAGGACCTCGGGCAGCCGGCCGCGCGGTATGGTGCCGTCCATGCAGTAGTAGTCGGGGGATATCCGCCCGACCGCCGGGAACGCGGCCTTGCGCCCGGCCCAAAACAACAGGCGCTCGTCCTCATTGGCGCTGATGCGCACCGAGTCGGCGCGGTTGTCCTCGGCGATCCGCCGGACCCGCCCGATCAGGTAATCGACCTCGGCTTCGACGCCGTCGAGCTCGACGATCAGCAGCGCCTCGGCGTCGCGCGGATAGCCGGCATGGACGAAGTCCTCGGCGGCGTGGATCGCCGGTCTGTCCATCATCTCCATGCCGCCCGGGATGATGCCGGCGGCGATGATGTCGG
>JADFPK010000152.1:2257-5044 GCA_022562375.1 Pseudomonadota bacterium | reverse complement strand
TGATCTCCGCCGTCGTCGGCTCGGTCGTTCGGACGTGGGGCGCCGTCGTCGCGCTGTCGGTGCGGGTGACCCCGGCCTCGCCGGTCAGGGTAACCGTCGGGCGCCAGTTGGAGAGTGCCTGGGGCACGGCCTCGTCGATGGCGCGCAGGCGCGCCCGCTCGGCCAGCAGTGTCGGATTATTGTTGTAGGCCTTGGCCAGCGCCTGATCGAGGGTGTCGGCGAAAGCGGCGCCCGGGCTCAGCGCCGCGGCAAGGAGCGGCGCCAGGGCCAGGCGCGTGAGCCATCCCCGGTGCCGGCCCCACGATTGCCGCCCGGACAACCGAACGCGCCTGGTGATCATTCCTGGTCTCCCTCCCGAAAGCGGCGCGGGCCGTGTTCGACCTTACATCCTTAGCGGACATTTATCTTAGCGGACTTGTTCCACCGTTATAGGCATGGGCGGGCCCATTGCGCAACTTCCGCGTCCACGCAGATTCCGATGTGGATAGCGATATCGCCGGCGCTTGAAACTAGAAGACGAAGCCGGCTTCGGCGGCGAAGCCCGGCAACGGCGGTATCGCCGCGTCGAACAGAACGCGCCGGGACAAGACGCCCTCGCGGCGCGCGACCAGGATCGCCCGGCCCATACCGGCGGCGTTTTCGACGACGGCGACGAGACGCCCGCCTTCCGCCAACTGGGTGCAGATGTCATCGGGAATATGCGCCAATGCGCCGTCGAAGAGGATGACGTCGTAAGGCGCCTGCTCGGCGTAG
The DNA here is from genome assembly GCA_022562375.1 of Pseudomonadota bacterium. The sequence continues at coordinate 4,291 of JADFPK010000152.1, read as the reverse complement.
CCTTGCCTGAGATCGGCCTCGATCACCACCGCGTTGTCGACGTCGAGCTCGGAAAGCAGCCGCTGAGCCGCCGCCGCCAGGTCACGGTCGCTTTCCAGCGCCACCACCGTATTGGCCAGACGCGCGATCACCGCCGCCGAGTAGCCGGTGGCGCAGCCGATATTGAGCACCACGTCCGTCTCCTTGATCTCCGCCGCTTGCAGGAGCCTCGCCAACACCATCGGCTCCATCAGGTAGCGGCCCTGGGCGATGGCGATGTCCTCGTCGACATAGGCGACGCCGAGATGGGATTCGGGTACGAAGCGCTCGCGCGGGATGTCGCCCATGGCCTCGATGATCAGGGGATCGGTGACCTTGTTGGGGCGGATCTGGCTCTTCACCATGTTGGTCCGGGCGGCGGCGTAATCGGGCATGACGGTTCCTGAATCGGAGCTCGGCGGCGGGGGATAACACTCCCGGTTATATACTTGCCCCGTGGGCCGAAAACAATGGCGCCCGATCGCCCTCGCCCGCCGGCACGCCCGTCTTGACCCCCCTCGGGCGAGGTCCTATATCTGCCTCGGCTTGAAGCGGCGCGGTCGCGGCCACCTTCGGCCGGATAGCAAAGTGGTAATGCACGGGACTGCAAATCCCGCAACGCCGGTTCGATTCCGGCTCCGGCCTCCAGCCTCTTGCCATCGCGCGCCTCGCCGTTTTAGGGCATGTTTACTTAAGGGCATGTTTACGAAGTTCTGGCATTGGCAAAACGGCTTTGCTATAACCCGCCGCCACCTTTTGGCGACACTGGCCGGCGGTCATCGCCGAAGGCGGTAGCTGAAAATCTGGACATTGAATTTGGAAGCCTTGTTCCCCGGTAGCTCAGTTGGTAGAGCGGGTGGCTGTTAACCACCATGTCGCTGGTTCGAGTCCGGCCCGGGGAGCCATTTAGATCAGGGGGTTACGTCGAAACAGGCGTAGCCCCCTGATGCCGGCGTGACCATGAAGTGAGTGCTAGGCCGGCCAGTAGGTGTGATGCAGGTCGATCACGAAGCGGTGCCGGTGGGTCACCTTATCGTGGCGGTGCGGGTGGGAATGCGGCTGTGATCCTTCCCAACCTTCGTGCTCGTGCATGTGGTGCCCATCGTGCACATGGCGGTGCGCGTGTTCCATTTCCCCATGCACGTGGGTCAGATCGGGGCTTTCCTCCGCCGGCCACACGAGGAGGGCCGCGAAGCTGGCGGCGCCGGCCAATCCGGCCAGGACGATGAAGGTAATGGGTAGGCCCACCGACGCCCCGAGCCAACCGGCGAGCGGATAGGTCACCAACCAACAGGCATGCGACAAGGCGAACTGCGCCGAAAAGAGAGCGGAGCGGTCCGCCGGCTGGCATGAAGACCGCAGCAACCGGCCGCTCAACGTCTGCACCAGCGACCATCCCAGCCCAAGGACGAACCAAAGCGCCAGGAGCGCGAGGAACCCCGGCCGCGCCGCGCCGAGCAGCAGGCCCAGCCCCATCAGCGCGCCTCCGGCCAGCATCAGCGGGCGTTCCGGCGCCTTTTCCAGCACCCGCGGCAACAGCAAGGCCGCCAGCATGGAGCCGGCGCCGGCGGCGGCGAAGGCGATCGCCAAGTCCGTTTCCGAGCCGCCCAAATACTCCCGCAAATAGACCACCGAATTGACGATCACCATGGCGCTCGCCGCCGCCACCGCGAGCGACAGGAGTAAAAGCCCGCGCAGGCGCGGCGTCGCCAGGTACGAGCGCACGCCGAAACGCAGATTGAACAAAACGCCCGCCGGGCGCTCGCTGGCGGCCGGCGTGGGCAGCGCAACCGAGAGCACCAGCAGGGCCGACAGAACGAAGGCAACGCCATTGCCGACAAACAGCGAGTGATAGCTCAACACGCTCAGCAGGATGGCGGCAAGCGTCGGGCTGACCAGATTTTCCAGATCATATGCCAGGCGCCAGAGCGACAGTGCCCGGGTGTAGCGGGCTTCGTCGGGCAGAACGTCCGGGATCGTCGCCTGGAGGGTCGGTGTGAAGGCGGCCGAGCACGC
>JADFPK010000152.1:0-2158 GCA_022562375.1 Pseudomonadota bacterium | reverse complement strand
GGGCTGACCAGATTTTCCAGATCATATGCCAGGCGCCAGAGCGACAGTGCCCGGGTGTAGCGGGCTTCGTCGGGCAGAACGTCCGGGATCGTCGCCTGGAGGGTCGGTGTGAAGGCGGCCGAGCACGCCCCGAGCAGAAAAATCAGGGTGTAGACTTGCCACACCGCGTCGACGAACGGCAGGCACAGGACGAAGGCGGCACGCGCCAGATTGAGGGCGACGAGGAACGCCTTGCGCGGCAAGCGGTGCGCGATACCGCCGACACAGGGCGCGATGCCCACGTAGGCCAGCATTTTGATCGCCAGCGCCGTGCCCAGGACCTTGCCGGCGTCACCTCCCGCGAGGCCATAGGCGAGCAGGGCGAGGGCGACGGTAGAAAGCCCCGTGCCCGCCAGGGCGATGACCTGGGCGGCGAACAGGCGCCGGTAAATCGGATCGCCAAGGGGCGAAAACACGCGATCTCCTCCCGAGGGGAAACATCTACATTAATGCCGTCGGCGGCGCCGAGGCAAATGTCGAGGTCCAACGGCGTGCCCCCGGCCCGGAGGCGACACGGATCCGCGTCGCGCCGGCGGAACATTCAGAGCAGCATTGAGATTGGAGTGCGCCCCGTCGCGACCCGGTGCCGAAGGTGGCATCCGAGGTCCGCAGGAATAAGAATAATCCACACAATTTTTGTGTGAGACACGACCGATCAGGGAGCCACGCGGAGTTTCCGCAAAGCCCCGGATTCCGTGGGCTATCGTACAATATATTCCGGTATTGCGGCCACCATCTACAGGGTTTACATTGTATCCGGCATGTTTTCTGCATTACGATTTTGTGCAAAATAGAACGGCGGATGAACATGGAAGCGGCAAGGTGGTCATCGTCATCGAATTGAGATGGAACGCATTTCCACCGTGACCGTACGATCGAGTGCAAGAACCATAAATCAAAGGGAGGTTTAAATGACATCACTAAAAAGAACGGCGCTTTTGACGGCCTTGGTCTTGGTATCGATGTTTCTCGTTCCCCAAGACGGCAGGGCCGAGGTCCTGAAACTCCGCCTCTCGGTGGAAAGCACGCCGGGAGCGGCGACACAGCATATGCTGGCGTCATTCCGCGACTACCTGAAGGGGGAGTTGGGCAACGACGTGAAAATCGAGTTCTTCGACAGCGGCACGCTGGGCGATGAGATCGTGCATATGGAACAAGTGCGCACCGGCCAGCTCGACGTCATCCCCATCGGTTCCGACGCCGTCGGCCTCGATTCCAAGTGGGCGGTGTTCGACATCCCGTTCCTGTTCAAGGACCGGGTCGCGGTGTCCAAGGTCCTGGACGGCGACATCGGCCGGCAACTGGACGAGTCGTTCCAGAAGAAAGTCGGCCTCAAGGTCCTCGGCTTCGGCGAGATCGGCTTCCGCCACATCACCAACAACGTGCGTCCGGTGAGGGTGCCGGCCGACCTGAAGGGCCTGAAGCTGCGCACGCCGGGCAGCAAGACCCGCGTTCTCGCCTTCAAGATGCTCGGCGCCTCGCCGATCACGATGAACATCGGCGAGGTCTATCTGGCCCTGCAGCAAGGCGTGGTCGACGGCCAGGAGAACCCGTTCGGCAACATCGACAAGTGGAAGTGGTACGAAGTACAGAAATACGTCTCCTTGTCCCGCCACGTCTACACGCCGATCACCTTCGTGATGAACCTCAAGAAGTACAACTCCCTGACCACGAAGCAACGCGCCGCGGTCGACCGCGCGGCGCTGAGGGCCGAGGGGGCGAGCCGCCAGTACGGCACCGATAACGACGCCAGGCTGCTCGGTGCAATCAAGGCGAAATCCAAGGGCAAAGTGAAGTTCAACGACATCGATTCGGCCGCCTTCCAGGCCGCGGCGGTGCCCATCGCCAAGGAGATCGCCAAGGTCGCCGGCGAGAAATTTACCAACGCGGTGCTTGAAGCGATCAAGTAACCGCCGAACCAACGGACCCGGCGGCGGCGCGTGCCTCGGCGCGCTCCGCCGCCAATTCTTAAGCGCCTTTTAGCAAGGGCTCGACACTAGCTTTCCGCCGACGGGCGCCAAGGTCGGCGGCGTCGAGGTTCGTGCCGCCCGGCACGGCGCGCGCATGGGGGGGGCGCATGGGGGGATCGATGAACCTGCGCGACAGAATCGGCGTCGAC
>JADFPK010000151.1 GCA_022562375.1 Pseudomonadota bacterium | reverse complement strand
GCCTCGAGATCGAGCGCCATCTGCTCATCGGTCAGATAGTCCCGGCGCTGCTGGACGTCGGCGCCTTCCGGCAGGGCGTGGTAGTGATCGGGAGCGATGGCGCCGTAACCGTTCGCCGCGAGCTCATCGACGAGCCACCCGGTGAAGCCGTCGAGGCCGCCCCGGTGAAAGGCGGCGACCACGCCGGGGAAGGGACCGGCGCCGGCCGGCACCCCGATCAATGCCGCCGTCGTCACTTCGCCAATGGTCAAATCTATCCTGTCGGCCATTTCCTCTCCCCGGCGCCCCCAGAGTACTATCCGCGGACACGCGATATCCGTCATTTTACCGGCAACCTTGCGGTCAACGCCGATCATAACGAACCGGAGGACGCCGATGAAGGCCGGCCGGACCCCCGCCTTCAAATCATGCGGATCGACCGCACCAGGGCTTCGACGTCGTCCTTGTGCTTGGGGTAGTAATGCAGCCGGGTGCCGGAATAGATGATCATATGGAGCAACTCGTCGATGACGGCGCCAAGCGCGAACCCCTGTTTCTCCAGGCCGTTCTTGAGGACATAGGTGAACTCGAACCTGAAGCCCGGGACCTCGCCGAAACTCTCCGGTCTCAGGTTCAGGGTCCTCATTCGCGCCACCCCGATCTGGGCCAGGCTGGTTTCGAACAACTCCTTGATCTCGATGGCGGTCATCTTGCTTTTGAACGGCGGAAATTTCCTGCCGGCGCCGCCCCTGAACAGCGCCTCGCCGTCCTCGATTCCCTTGATGAAGCGAAGTTCCTGGAGCAACGGACCGTCGACGGTCCAAATCTCGGTCTTGCCTTCCGTCTTCTTGTTCCAGACGATCTGGGCATCGACGGTATAGACGTCGCCGATGGCGACCTTTTCGGCCTTGACCAGGCTGTACTGGACACAGGCCGCGATCAGAAGGGCCAGGATGAAGAGCGATGCCGGGCGTGCCATGATGCGCCTTACCCCATCGGTTGCATCATCGACTTTATGATCTCGAGATCATCGGCATCGGGGTTGAGTTCGAGATATTTGGCGAAGGCCGCCCGCGCCTTTTCCGCCTGGCCGGATTTCAGATAGATCAGCCCCATCGAGCGGTGGATCTCCGCCGGCGCGCCGCCGGCGTCCAGCGCCTTGGCGTAGGCCGCCAGCGCCTTGTCCCCGTCGTCGGTGTCGCCCTCCTTGTCCTCGTCGGCCTTCTCGCCCCTGAGACGGTATAGCTCGCCGCGGAAGAAATGGAGCTCCCCGGTATCGACGCCGTCCTCCAGGAGCATCTTCAAGAGCTCCTCGGAGCGGGAGAACCGCCGCAGTCGCAACTCATCGCGCAAATATTCCCGGCGATGGGGAAGGACGATCTCGCGGAACCTTTCTTCACCGGTGCCGACCGCCGGGGACGCCTTCAAGGCGTCTTCGGCCAGGCGCTTCAGGGTCTCGCTCCGCTCCTCCGGCGCCGGGTGGGTCGAGAAGAATATGAGGCGGGCCTTCTTGTCCTCGTCCGCCTCGTCCTCGCGGATAAGGTTTTGCCACAGCTTCGCCGATTCCCGGGGGTCATAGCCGATCTCGGCCATCAGTCGCAGGCCCATGCGGTCGGACTCGCGCTCCTGGTCGCGGCTGAACCCGGTGATGGAGCCCAAGGCGATCAGCCTGGCGATCTGCCCGGCCGCCGGAATGCCGCCTATGGCGGCGCCGATCTGGAAGAAGATCAGGGCGGCGGTCGTCGACTTGGCGTCCCGCCACCGGTGCAGCGTATGGCGCCTGAGGTAATGGCCGAGCTCGTGCCCGAGCACGGCGGCAAGCTGGGCCTCGTTGCGGGTGCGCAGCAACAGGCCGGTCCAAACCTGCATGACGCCGTTGGGCGCCATGGAGGCGTTGAAATAGGGCACCCGGAGAAGATAGACCCTGATATCGGGACAGTAGGGCCCGGCGAGCCTGCAGACGATGCCCTTGATGTATCGGTTCAACGCCTCGTCGCGCACGAGATTGCCGGCGGTCCTGAGCTTGCTTTCCGCCCGGTCCATCACCATCCACCATCCCGCCTCGTCGGTGGCAAGCGCCGGGCGCTGGCCGGGGCTGAGGTCGGGAACCAGCGGCACGCCGGGACCGGCGCCGGGCGCGATCCGGCCGAGGCCGCCGCCTTCATCGGCCAGCGACGCTTCGCCGTCGCCGGGCACCGTGGCGCAGGCGCCCGCGCCGAGCCATAGCGCCACCAGCACCGCCGATAGCCTCTGGCGCCTCGAAGCGGCCCTCATAGCGGAAAATCCTTCAGCAACGTCTTCACCGATTCATCGGCGGCGCCGGGTGTCCTCAAATCCCCCGAGGCACGGGCCAAGCGGCTGAACCAGAGGACGTCGCCGGTCTCGAGGTCGACGAGGGAGGCGAAGCCGATCTGGGCGCCGCCGGGAACCCCGACGCCGAGGACGGCGGCCAGGACGATGACGGCGACGCGGCCAGGGCTGGTGTAGGTGTCGCGGAGATAGACGAACAGGGCGTAATCGGCGCCAAATTCGTGACCGACGACCCGCGCCTGGGGACCGAGGGTCCAGTCGAACTTGTCCTCCTTGGTCGGCAAGCCCGGGGCGGCGAATTTGTGCAGCAGGATCGATCTGCCGACCGCGTTATGGAGCTTGATGAGTTGGTTATGGATCCTGGCCTTGGGGGTATTGGCCTCGGGCGAGCGATAAAAAACGAGCCTGGATTTGCGCTTTGCCAACTGCTTCTTGAGGGCGGCGACGATGTGCTTCTCGGCGATCGCCGTCCACTCGGCGTTCGGCTCCACCAGCCCGCCGGCGGTCACCTCGCCCAGTTGAACGTCGGGCGTCATCAATAGGACATGGGCGGTCTTGTTGCCGCGCTCCAGCTTTGCCTTGGTGTAAAAGGAGGCGACTTCGCAGCCGGCCAGGGCCAGGCTGACGATCATGACGGTGATCAGGCCCCCCCGGCCCAACATCGGCGTATCCCTCCTCGAAGCGCGCGTGGACATCTTGCGCCGGCGCATTATCCAGTTTAATCCAAAGCCCGAATCGCACCAATCGAAAGATGATTAACGGGCGGCAATACACGCGAGCCCCATCGCCACTGCCGCCTGATCGGCCGCCGGCGCCCGTCCGCCGGTTACAGGAGCCCTAATGTGCGGAGTTCCGCCACCATTTCCGCCGGCATGTCGCCGGTCCTCTCGTCGGCGGCGTCGAGATCCAGTGGCGCGTCGGAATTCTCCAGATAGCGCCAGCCCTGCAGGGCCTTGTTGGGCCGGGGGATGGTCCTGACCAGGGTCGGATCGAGGCCAAGTGCGCAGTATCTCCGTCCTTCGGCATCGATCCCACGGTCGATGCCGAGGATGCGCTGGCGGACCCTGATGGCGCCCTTGATGATCCAGTAGATCGAGCCGCCGTCGAGGATCTCGCGCCAACGCCTCGGCGCGTTACGGGTGAAATGGCGCAGCCCCGGGGCGCCGTCTTCACCTTTGGCGCGCGCCATCCTCTGCTTCTGGACCCGGGCCAGGTGGCCGAGGGTCTCGATGCCGACGGCCATTTTCAACATATGAAGGGCCATTGTTTGGTCCGCCGACGCCGGGCCATCCGGTGCCTGTCTCGGTCAAGGTGACGGTAGGGTTCTAGGTCTACCCATTCACCGTGGAAATGTCAGGGAAAAAGCGCCCCCCCTCTCCCTACCAAGGCACTTCGGCGCCGTCGTAATTGAAGAAGCGCCCCGAAACCTTCGGCCCGGCGCCTTCGATGACGGCGCGCATGCCGGCGACGCTGGTCTCGGCGTCGATCAGGGCGCGGGGGCCGCCCATGTCGGTCTTGACCCAGCCCGGGTGAAAGACGATCACCGTGATCCCCCGGGGCGCGAGGTCAAGCGCCAGGCTCCTGGCCGCGGCGTTCAGCGCCGCCTTGCTGGCGCGGTAGATATAGACGCCGCCGGCATCATTCTCGGCGATGCTCCCCATGCGGCTGGTCAGCGAGGCGATCATCTTCATCCTGCCGGCCTCGAGGTGAGGCAGGAAACACTCGGCCATCTTCAGCGGCGCCAGCGTGTTGACCCGCATGACCTCCAGCCATGCCGCGTAGTCGATCTCGCCGAATTCCTGGCCCTCGCCGTAGATGCCGGCATTGTTGATCAGGATATCGATGGCCTCGTTCCCGAGCCCGGCGGCGAGGGCCTCTATGCCGGCGTGATCGGTGACGTCGAGCGCGTGCAGGGTCACCCTTTCGCCGAGCGAAGCCAGCGCATCGGCGCTGCCGGGCGCCCGGCAGGCGGCATGGACCCGGTAACCGGCGGCGGCGTATTGGCGGGCGAATTCCAGGCCGATGCCGCGATTGGCGCCGGTGATCAGGACGGTGGGCATGCGGGTCCTCCTTCAGAGCAGGAACAGCGCCGCCAGGCCGAGGAAGGTGGCGAAGCCGACGACGTCGGTGATGGTGGTGAGCAGCACCACCGAGGCCACCGCCGGGTCGATGCCGGTGCGGTCCAGCCCGACGGGGATGGCGACGCCGGCAAACCCGGCGACGAGGAGATTGATCGCCATGGCGGCGGCGATGACGATGCCGATTTCGGGGCTGCCGAACCACAGCCAGGCGACGATCCCCATCAGCACGGCGAAAATAAGGCCGTTGAAGCCGCCGACCAGCACCTCCTTGCCGACGATGCGCAGCGCGTTCGACGCCGTCAGCTCGTTCATCGCCAGCGCCCTGACGGCGACGGTCAGGGTCTGGGTGCCGGCATTGCCGCCCATCGAGGCGACGATCGGCATCAATACCGCCAGGGCGACGATCTGCTGGATCGTCGCTTCGAACAAGCCGATGACGATGGAGGCGACGATCGCCGTCGCCAGGTTGACCCCGAGCCAGGGAAAGCGCGACCGGGTGGTGTCGATCGCCGCCCGGTAAAGGTCGGTCCCGGTGACGCCGCCCAAGCGCATGAGGTCCTCTTCCGCCTCCTCGTCGACGACGTCGAGGACGTCGTCATGGGTGATGACGCCGACCAGCCTGCCGTCTTCGCTGACCACCGGGGCCGAGGCAAGGTCGTACTGGCGGAACAGGAACGCCACTTGTTCCTGATCCATGGTGACCGGC
>JADFPK010000150.1 GCA_022562375.1 Pseudomonadota bacterium | reverse complement strand
CGCCCGAGACCACGAAGGGCGTCTCGGCGATCTTGCTCCTGAGCCGCTCGGCCACGGAGACCGCCACATCGAGGCGGGAATCGGGCATGACGACGACGAACTCCTCGCCACCGATCCGCGCCGGCAGGTCGAACTCGCGGAAGTTCCGCTTGATCCTTTCGGCGACGCCGCGCAGCACATCGTCGCCCGCCCCGTGGCCATGGGTGTCATTGACTTTCTTGAAAAAATCGATGTCGATCATCAGCAGCGCCAGCGGTTTGCCCTGTTCCAGATTCTGCCGAATCATCGATTCCAGGTGGGCGGTCACGTAGCGGCGGTTGTAGAGTCCGGTGAGTGAATCGGTCAGCGCCAGCGACAGGCTGCGCTGATAGTTGTCGCGCAGGCGGTCGTGAAAATGCTTGTGCCTGAGTTGGGTCCGCGCCCGGGCCTTGAGCTCATTGCCGTCTATGGGTCTGATCAGATAGTCGTTGACGCCGAGCTCGAAGCCCTTGAGCAGCGCTTCCTTCTCCTCGGGCTCGCAAATCAGGAGGATGGGGGTCTGCCGGGTGGTCTCGTGGCTGCGGTACTGGGAGCATAGCCTGAGGCCGTCGGCGCCATCCAATTGCAGGCTGACGATGATGAGGTCGAATTCGTCCTCCACGCCGAGCGAGAACCCCTCCTCGCTGGTGGCGGCGCAGACGACAACGTTCTTCTCCTCTTCCAGGACCTCGCGGATCTTGTTGGCCCTGAGCGTGCTTTTCTCGATCACCAGCACCTTGCCCGTCGTCCTCTCTTCGTCGGGCAGAGGCTTGTCGCCGTCGAGCACACCCAGTTGATCGCAGGTTTGCTCCCGCCGGTGCCACTCATCGACGGCCATCTTCAGGCGCACCAGGGACTTGATGCGGGCAAGCAAGGCGATGTCGTCCACCGGCTTGGTGAGGAAGTCATCGGCGCCCGCCTCCAGTCCCGTCACCCGGTCGTGGATATCGCTCAAGGCGGTCACCATGACCACCGGTATGTGCGCGGTCTTCGGCTCGGCCTTGAGCCGCCGGCAGACCTCGAACCCGTCCATCTCCGGCATCATGACGTCGAGCAACACGATGTCGGGCAGCTCCTTCGCCGCGATGTCCAGCGCTTCCTGTCCGCCGCCGGCGGTGAGGACGTCGAAGTACTCGGCGAGCAGCTTGACTTCCAGGACCTTCAGGTTGGTCGGAAGGTCATCTACGATCAGCACTCTCGCCGACATGGCGCAACTAACCCAATACCTTCTCGATGACTTCGATGAAGTTGGTTACCGAAATGGGCTTGGCGATATAGGCCTCACAGCCGCCTTCCCGGATCTTCTCCTCATCGCCCTTCATGGCGAAGGCGGTGACGGCGATAACCGGAATCGATTTCAGCTCTTCGTCTTCCTTGATCCACTTGGTGACCTCCAGGCCCGACACCTCCGGTAACTGGATGTCCATCAGGATCAGATTGGGCTTGTGATCACGGGCGAGTTGCATCACCTCCATCCCATCCTTGGTCTGCAGGGTCTCGTAGCCGTGGGCCTCAAGAAGGTCGCGGAACAGCTTCAGGTTCAGTTCATTATCTTCAACGATAAGGACTTTTTTTGACATCGGACCCCCTTTTCTCTTCTGTACGGGATGTCATGATCATTTTTAACTGAAAGAGGTTAACGAAATCAGTCTGTTCAACCCATTTCGCGTCATTTTCTTCAATTCACGGTAAGCTTTATTGCGATTTCGTTTATAAAGGCAACCACTATGGTTAATTTTCCGTTAGCCGATCCCCCGACGGGCAGGCAAAACCCCCTATCCCAGTACTTACTTTCATAGAGGGGCGATGCGCATCGGTGTTGATGTCGGCGGCACCAAGATCGAGGCCATCGCCTTGGACGCCGCCAGCCGTGAACTCGCCCGCCGGCGGATCGACACCCCGAAAGGGGATTACGCCGGCACCGTCGGCGCCATCGCCGCCCTGGTCCTCGAGATCGAACGGCAGCTGGGCCGCAAGTGCAGCGTCGGACTTGGCATCCCCGGCACCATCTCGCCGGGCACCGGTCTGATAAAGAACGCCAATTCCACCTGGTTGATCGGCCGGCCCTTCGACAAGGATTTGGCCGAGGCGCTCGAACGTCCGGTGCGCCTCAGCAACGACGCCAACTGCTTCGCGCTCTCCGAAGCGGTCGACGGGGCGGGAGCGGGGGCGCGGACCGTCTTCGGCGTCATCCTGGGCACCGGCTGCGGCGGCGGCATCGTGATCGACGGCAAAGTGGTGGCCGGCGTCAACGCCATCGGCGGCGAATGGGGCCACAACCCGCTGCCGTGGCCTCGGGACGACGAGCGGCCGGGGCCGATTTGTTATTGCGGCAACTTGGGCTGCATCGAGACCTTCGTCTCGGGCACCGGCCTGGAGCGGGACTACCTGGCGGCCACGGGGCGCGAGGCAACGGCCGAGGGGATCGTCGCCTTGGCCGGGGCCGGCGGCGCGGCCGAGGCGGAGGCGGCACTCGATCGCTACGAAGAGAGGCTCGCCCGGGCGCTGGCAAGCGTCATCAACATCGTCGATCCCGAGGTGATCGTCCTCGGCGGCGGGATGTCGAACGTCGAGAGGCTGTATCGTAATGTGCCCGGGCTTTGGGCGCCTTTCGTCTTCTCCGACGAGGTGGAGACCCGCCTGAAGCCGCCGGTTCATAGGGATTCGAGCGGCGTCCGGGGGGCGGCCTGGCTGTGGCCTTAGTCCTTACTTTCATCGGAGGGTGTGTTCAGGCCGGCAGCCCGCCGGCCGCTCAGCAACTCGGCTGGGGCAGCGCCTCGATCTTCTCGAGCTTGGCGAGAACGGTGAAGTCGCCGTAATCGAGAACGAAATCCTCCGCCACGCCATTGTCGAACAGGCGCACGCCGAGCTCGTAATCGGGCGTGGAATCACGGGCTTTCACCGGGAAGAAGGCGAGGCGCATCCGCCAGGAGGGGCGGCTGGTCAAGGCTTCCTCGGCGTCCTTGGCGTCCTTCTTGCCTTCGATCAATGAGCCGATGATGGCGTTGATCTCCAGAGGCCCGTCCAGGCTGGCGCCGTCGAAAACCACGCGAAACAGGCGTTTTCCACCCGCCTCGGCCCGCTCGATCAGCTGCACCACGTGCTCTGTCGGGAATATCGAGCCTTTCGGCAGGGGAAAAATCTTGCCCTTGGGGCGCTCGAAGACCGCCGTGCCGGCCTCGCCCTTGCCGGCGAGCGTGGCCTTGCCGCCGAGATCCTCGCTTACCTTGCCGTTGCGCAGGTTGCGCACGGTGAACCGGTAACTCAGTCCGTTCTCCGACTCCCAGCTCGAGAAGCTGGAATCGGTGTCCACGGCCTTGCCCTCGTTGTCGATCAATTGGAGCCGCACCCTCTGGGTCAGCGTCCATCCTTCGCAGGATCTCGCCCATTCCAGGTACATGGCGCCGCGCGTATCGACGATGACGCTGCCGGCGCGGATCTTGCCCATTTTCATGCTGTAGATGGCGCGGTGGGGAGCCAGTTCGACGGCCCCGGCCGCCGGACCAAAGGCGGCGGACACCAGCAGAGCCGACAACGAAATCCGCGAAATCGAGCCCCGCCAGCCAACCATAACAACGCCTTTCACCAATCATCGAATAGGCCTCAAACTGAAGAGACCGGATTGCGCCGCCCTTCACCGGCGCTCTCTAATACCCCTTAACACAGAAGGACGACAAGGAGTACTCTCCCCGCCCCCGGCCCCGAAAGAGGCCGGAATTAAAGGCGTTACGGCAACCGTACGGCCCCCCAGTACTTAATTTCATCGGAGGACGGGCGGCAATCCCTTCCCAGCCACCCGGCAAAGGTCGTGACACTTCTTGCCCCATGGCAAATCTTGGCCTCAGCGGATTCCATCAACCCCTTGAAATCCGATGCTTTTCGCATTTGGCACGGTGATTGCGTTTAATTTCTCTGGAGAAATATTACCCACGTCGTGGCAAGGGTGAAGTCAATGAAACGCCATGTGACGAAACGCAACGGCAAATCGGCGCCCCGTTCATTGCGGGACGCCCAGTTGATCGCCGATGTCGGCGCCTTGGCCGGCCGCCTGCTCGAATCCGTCGAGTCCGAGCGGACCAAGGGCGAGCGGCCGATGCTCGAGCGGGCGTTGGAAGCGGCAAGTGAAGTCCAGCAGCGATTCGCCGATCAGAACACGCGCATCCAGTATCTCGAGAACCTGTCGATGACCGACGAGCTGACGGCGCTGCTCAACCGCCGTGGCTTCAATGACCAACTGCGCCGCGCGCTGGCGTCTTCCAAGCGCTACGGCGATCTCGGCGTGTTGGTGGTTTGCGATCTCGACAATTTCAAGGCGATCAACGACGCCTACGGTCATGCCGTCGGCGACGAGGTGCTGTGCCACACCGCCAAGATCCTCAACGCCAACGTGCGCGAGACCGACATCGTCGCCCGCTTCGGCGGCGACGAGTTCGCGGTGCTGATGGTGCAGACCCGTTGGCGCGACGGCTTCAAGCGGGCGCGCAGCCTCAACTGCGTGCTCAACCGTTCCGTCGCCGATCTCGGCGAGCTACGGATCGAAATCAACGCCAGCTTCGGTGTCGAGCCGTTCGGGCCCCATGACGAAGAAGACAATCTGGTGGCCCGCGCCGATATGGCGATGTATTGCAACAAACGCAAGAAATCCTCCCTCGCCTTCATCAACGCCGCCGAATAGGCGGCCCGCGCCTTTTCCCGGCCTTCATCGCCTGAGCAACCGTTCGAGGACGGCCCCGGCCGCGCGCGTTCATTCATGCAAGGATGGGCCGGGTGTTCAAGCCTTCGGCTTCGGCAGATCGAGCCGGATGCTGAGCTCCTTGAGGCGCCTCTCATCGACCTCCGCCGGCGCCTGCATCAACAGGTCCTGGGCCTGCTGGTTCATCGGGAAGGCGATGACCTCGCGGATGTTGGGCTCGTCGGCGAGCAGCATGACCATGCGGTCGATCCCCGGCGCCGAACCGCCATGGGGCGGCGCGCCGAACTTGAGCGCGCCAAGCAGCCCGCCGAACCGCTCTTCCAGCGTCTCCTTGCCGTAGCCGGCGATCTCGAAGGCCTTGTACATGATCTCGGGCAGATGGTTGCGGATGGCGCCGCTCGAGAGTTCGACGCCGTTGCAGACGA
>JADFPK010000007.1:6688-18309 GCA_022562375.1 Pseudomonadota bacterium | reverse complement strand
AGATCAGCCGTCTGCTCAACCATATCCTCAGCATCACCACCATGGCGCTCGACCTCGGCGCCATGACGCCGCTGCTGTGGGGGTTCGAGGAGCGCGAGAAGCTGATGGAGTTTTACGAGCGGGTCTCGGGCGCGCGCATGCACGCGGCTTATTTCCGCCCCGGCGGCGTGCATCAGGACCTGCCGGATGGCCTCGCCGACGACATCATGGCGTTCGCCGACGCCTTCCCGGCCCACATCGACGATATCGAGGGGCTGTTGACGGAAAACCGCATCTTCAAGCAGCGCACGGTGGATATCGGGGCGATCAGCGCCGAGGACGCCTTCGACTGGGGCTTCACCGGACCCAATCTGCGCGCCTGCGATGTCGCCTGGGACCTGCGCAAGGCCCAGCCCTATGACGTCTATGACCGCCTGGACTTCGATATTCCGGTCGGCAAGCACGGCGATTGCTATGACCGCTATCTCGTGCGCATCGAGGAAATGCGCCAATCCGTGCCGATCATGAAACAGTGCCTGAACGACATGCCCGGCGGCCCGGTGATGGTGGACGACCACAAGATCGCGCCGCCCAGACGAGCCGAGATGAAGCGCTCCATGGAGGCGCTGATCCATCACTTCAAGCTTTACACCGAGGGCTATCACGTTCCCGCCGGGGAATGTTACGCCGCGGTCGAGGCGCCCAAGGGAGAGTTCGGCGTTTACCTCGTCTCCGACGGCACCAACAGGCCCTACCGGTGCAAGATCCGGGCGCCGAGCTTCGCTTCTCTGCAGGGCCTCGACCATCTCGCCAAGGGACATATGCTGGCGGATGTCGTCGCCATCATCGGCTCTCTCGACATCGTTTTCGGTGAGATCGACCGGTGAGCGGTGCCGCCAGCCCGCCGCCGAACGGCGCCGATGAAGCCGGGCCCTTCGCCTTCACCAAGGCGAATGCGGCGCTGGCCGGGGAGATCGTCGCCCGCTATCCCGAGGGCCGGGAGGCCAGCGCCGTGATGGGGCTGCTCGACCTCGCCCAGCGCCAAAGCGGCGGTTGGCTGCCGCCCCCGGCGGTGGAGTATGTGGCCGATTATCTCAGGCTGCCTAATATCCGGGTCTATGAGGTCGTCACCTTCTATTCCATGTTCAATCTAAGACCCGTCGGCCGCAACCAGGTCAAGGTATGCACGACGACGCCTTGTTGGCTCCGCGGTTCGGCCGAGGTGCTCGATGCTTGCCGCGCGACCCTCGGCATCGATCTCGACGAGACCTCGGATGACGGCGAATTCACGCTGACCGAAGTGGATTGCCTCGGCGCCTGCGTCAACGCGCCGGTGATACAGATCAACGACGATTACTTCGAGGACCTCGATGGCGCCCGCACCCAGGCGCTGCTCGATCAGTTGAAGAAGGGCGAGAAGCCGAAACCCGGCTCCCAGACCGGCCGGCAATGTTCGGCGCCGGTGAAGGGTCTCGGCACCTTGATCTCGTCGGCCAAGGATAAGGGAAGGGAAGGCGACTGATGCTTCGCGAGGAGGACCGCGTCTTCACCAACCTCTATGGCACCAGGGACTGGCGCCTCAAGGGAGCGCGCGCGCGCGGCGATTGGGACAACACCAAGGACCTGTTGGCCAAGGGAGGCGACTGGATCATCGAGGAGGTCAAGAAATCGGGCCTGCGCGGGCGCGGCGGGGCCGGCTTTCCGACCGGGCTGAAATGGTCCTTCATGCCCAAGGAGCCGGACGGACGACCCCATTACCTGGTCGTGAACGCGGACGAGGGAGAGCCTGGAACTTGCAAGGATAGAGATATCTTACGGAATGAACTTCATAAATTACTTGAAGGATGTCTGTTGGCTTCCTTCTCCATGAACGCGCACCTCGCCTACATCTACATCCGCGGCGAGTTCCATGACGAGGCCAATCGCCTGGAGGCGGCGGTGGAAGAGGCGCGCGAGGCCGGGCTGATCGGCAAGGACGCCTGCGGTTCGGGCTTCGAATTCGATATCCGGGTACATCGTGGCGCCGGCGCCTATATCTGTGGCGAGGAAACGGCGCTGCTCGAAAGCCTCGAGGGCCGCAAGGGCATGCCCCGCCTGAAGCCGCCGTTCCCGGCGGGCGCCGGGCTCTATGGCTGTCCGACGACGGTGAACAACGTCGAAAGCATCGCCGCCGTGCCGGACATCCTGCGCCGCGGAGGGTCGTGGTTCTCCGCCCTCGGCCGGCCCAACAACACCGGCACCAAGATATTTTGCCTTTCGGGCCACGTGAACGACCCCTGCAACGTCGAGGAGGAGATGGGCATTCCCTTGAAGGAACTCATCGAAAAGCATGCCGGCGGCGTGCGTGGCGGCTGGGACAACCTGCTCGCCGTCATTCCCGGCGGTTCCTCGGTGCCCCTCATTCCCAAATCGATCTGTGATTCGGTGCTGATGGATTTCGACAGCCTGATGGAGGTGAAATCGGGCCTCGGCACGGCGGCGGTGATCGTCATGGACAAATCCACCGACATCGTCGCCGCCATCGCCCGGCTTTCCAAGTTCTACAAACACGAGAGCTGCGGCCAGTGCACGCCGTGCCGCGAGGGTACCGGATGGATGTGGCGGGTGATGGAGCGGATGGTGACGGGCAACGCCGGGATCAAGGAAATCGACCTGCTGCTCGAGGTCAGTCACGAGATCGAGGGCCACACCATCTGCGCCCTTGGCGATGCCGCGGCGTGGCCGATCCAGGGGCTGATCCGCCATTTCCGCCCCGAGCTCGAGCGCCGCATCGAGGCCTACAAGACGGCCCACGCGCCCGCGCCCGCCGGGACAAGGGCGGCTTAGGAGGGGGCCGGTGCCGAAGCTGACGATAGATGGCGTCGAGGTCGAGGTGGAACCGGGGATCACGGTCCTGCAGGCCTGCGAAACCACCGGCGTCGAGATTCCCCGCTTTTGCTATCACGAACGCCTGTCCATCGCCGGTAATTGCCGCATGTGCCTGGTCGAGATGGAAAAATCGCCGAAGCCTATCGCCTCCTGCGCCATGCCGGTAGCGGAAGGCATGGTCATTCACACCCATTCGGAATTGGCGGTAAAGGCGCGCCGCGGGGTGATGGAGTTCCTGCTCATCAACCATCCCCTCGATTGTCCCATCTGCGACCAGGGCGGCGAGTGCGATCTGCAGGATCAGGCCCTGTTCTACGGCTTCGACCGCACCCGCTACCGGGAAGCCAAGCGTTCGGTCGAGGAAAAGGACTTCGGGCCCCTGATCCTGACCTTCATGACCCGGTGCATCCACTGCACCCGCTGCGTGCGCTTCGCCACCGAGATCGCCGGCGTCGAGGAGTTGGGGCTCACCGGGCGCGGCGAGGACGTCGAGATCGGCACCTATGTCGAGAAGGCGATTGGCTCGGAGCTTTCCGGCAACATGATCGATCTCTGCCCGGTCGGCGCGCTGACGTCCAAGCCTTATGCCTTCACCGCCCGGTCGTGGGAGCTCGGCAAGACCGAGTCGGTCGACGCGCTCGACGCCGTCGGTTCCGCCATCCGCGTCGATTCGCGGGACGGCGAGGTCATGCGCATCCTGCCCCGCCTGAACGAGGCGGTGAACGAGGAATGGATTTCCGACAAGACCCGCTTCGCTTATGACGGGCTCAGGCGCCAACGCCTCGACCGCCCCTATGTGCGCCGTGACGGCAAGCTCGCGGAGGCGAGTTGGGACCAGGCCTTCGCCGCCATCGCCGGACACCTGAAGGACGCGCCGGGGCAAAGGATCGCGGCCATCGCCGGCGATCTCGCCGATTGCGAATCCATGCTGGCGCTCAAGGACCTGATGGCGGCGCTCGGCTCGGCCAATACCGACTGCCGCCAGGACGGCGCCAGGATCGAGGCCGGACCGCGGGCCGGATACATCTTCAACACCACCATCGCCGGCATCGAGCAGGCGGACGCCTGCCTGTTGATCGGCACGAATGCGCGCTTCGAGGCGCCGCTGATCAACGCCCGCCTCCGCAAACGCTATCTCGCGGGCGGCTTTAGCGTCGGGTTCGTCGGGCCGGAGGTCGACCTGACCTACCGGGCCGAAGGGCTGGGGGCGGGCCCCAAGACCCTCGGCGAGATCGCCGCCGGCGAGCATCCCTTCGCGGCTGTCCTGGACGGCGCCTCGCATCCGATGCTGATCGTCGGTCAGGGCGCCTTGGCCCGGCCCGACGGCGCCCAGGTCCTGGCGACGGCGCGCCGGATCGCCGAGGAGACCGGCATGATCGGCGACGGCTGGAACGGCTTCAACGTGCTCCACCTTGCCGCCGCCAGGGTCGGCGGCCTCGACCTCGGCTTCGTACCGGGCGAAGGCGGGCTCGATGTCGCCGCCATCCTCGAAGCCGCGTCCAGCGGCGGGCTCGACGCGGTCTATCTGCTCGGCGCCGATGAGATCGACATGGCGGCGCTTGCCGATACCTTCGTCATCTACCAGGGCCATCATGGCGACGCCGGCGCCGAGGCCGCCGACGTGATCCTGCCGGGCGCCGCCTACACCGAAAAGGACGCGACTTACGTCAACACCGAAGGGCGGGTGCAACAGACCCGCCTGGCGGTATTCCCGCCGGGCGAGGCGCGCGAGGACTGGACGATCATCCGGGCGCTGTCGGCCGTATTGGGCCAGACGCTGGCCTACGACGACATCGGCGCGTTGCGGGCCCGCATGATCGAGGTGAACCGGATTTTCGCCGCGCCCGATGAGGCCCGGCCGGCCGAGTGGGGCGCCTTCGGCGCCGCCGGCGAGATGGACCCGGCGCCCTTCGCCTATCCGGTCGAGAACTTCTACATGACCGACCCGATCACCCGGGCGTCCGTGACCATGGCCAAATGCACCGAGCTTGCCCGCTCGGCGAACCAGGACAAGACCGGAACCGATGGCTGAGCTGTGGACCGGATACCTGTTGCCGACGGTCATCATCGTCGCCCAGATCGTCGCCATCGTGGCGCCGCTGCTGTTGGCGGTGGCGTACCTCACCTACGCCGAGCGCAAGGTGCTCGCCGGCATGCAGTTGAGGAAGGGGCCGAACGTCGTCGGCCCCTTCGGGCTGGGGCAGCCGATCGCCGACGGTATCAAGCTCCTGTTCAAGGAAACCGTGATCCCCAGCGGCGCCAACAAGGTGGTGTTCATCGCCGCCCCGGTGGTGACCTTCCTCCTCGGCCTGATCGGCTGGGCGGTGATTCCTTTCGACGAGGGCATGGTGCTGGCCGACATCAATGTCGGCATCCTTTACCTGTTCGCGGTGTCCTCGCTCGGCGTCTACGGCGTCATCATGGCCGGCTGGGCCAGCAACTCGAAATACGCCTTCCTCGGCGCGCTGCGTTCCGCCGCCCAGATGGTGTCCTACGAGATTTCCATCGGTTTCGTCATCATCACCGTTCTGTTGTGCGTCGGCTCGCTCAACCTGACCAAGGTGGTGCTCGCCCAAAAGGATTTGTGGTTCGTCGTGCCGCTGCTGCCGATGTTCGTCATCTTCTTCGTCTCGGGGCTGGCCGAGACCAACCGCGCGCCCTTCGACCTGCCGGAAGCCGAGGCCGAGTTGGTGGCGGGTTTCAACGTCGAATATTCCTCGATGCCGTTCGCCCTCTTCTTCCTCGGCGAATACGCCAACATGATCCTGATGAGCGCCATGACGACGATCCTTTTCCTCGGCGGCTGGCTGCCGCCCATCGACGTCGCGCCTTTCAATTGGATCCCCGGCCCGATCTGGTTCGGCGCCAAGATCGCCATGGTGCTGTTCGTCTTCCTGTGGGTGCGCGCCACTTTCCCGCGCTACCGCTACGACCAGTTGATGCGCCTGGGCTGGAAGGTGTTCCTGCCGGTGTCGCTGTTCTGGGTCTTCCTTACCGCCGGTGTGCTGGTGGCCACCGGCTGGGTGCCGAAGTGAAGGGAGGCGGGTGATGGCGTTTCTCGGCCACGGTGTGCGCACCGTCTTCCTCACCGAGATGTTGAAGGGGATGGCGCTGACGTTCAGCTACATGTTCCGGCGCAAGGTGACGCTGAACTACCCCCACGAGAAGGGCCCGCTGAGCCCCCGGTTCAGGGGCGAGCATGTGTTGCGCCGCTATCCCAACGGCGAGGAAAGATGCATCGCCTGCAAGCTTTGCGAGGCGATCTGTCCGGCCCAGGCGATAACCATCGAGGCCGAGCCGCGCGCCGACGGGTCGCGGCGCACCACCCGCTACGACATCGACATGACCAAGTGCATCTATTGCGGCCTTTGCGAGGAATCCTGTCCGGTGGACGCCATCGTCGAGGGGCCGAATTTCGAGTTCGCCACCGAGACCCGGGAGGAGCTCCTGTACAACAAGGAGAAGCTGCTTGCCAACGGCGACAGGTGGGAATCGGCGATCGCGGCGGACCTTGCCGCCGACGCCCCTTACCGGTAGAGCATGGATTCGATGGGCGATGAGGGATCGGTGGTGGTGTCGGGCGGGCTTGCGCCTTGCTTCCCTTGGCCTTGCTTCCCCTGCCGGGGCCGTGACGCGGTGAGGGAGGGTCGATGATCGTCCAGGCCCTGGCTTTCTATATGTTCGCCACCGTCGCCATCGCCGCCGGCGTGATGGTGATCTCGGCCCGCAATCCCGTGCATTCGGTGTTGTTCCTGATCGCCGCCTTCTTCAACGCCGCCGGCCTTTTCGTCCTCATGGGGGCGGAGTTCCTGGCGATGATCCTGGTGATCGTCTATGTCGGCGCCGTGGCGGTGCTGTTCCTGTTCGTCGTCATGATGCTCGACATCAATTTCGTCGAGATGCGCCAGGGCTTCCTGCAATATCTGCCGATCGGCGGGCTGATCGGTGTCATTCTGCTGATCGAGCTTCTGTTCATCTTCGCCAGTTGGACGATGGCGCCGGACGCCGCCAACGTCGCCGCCGCGCCGATGTCCGCCTTGGGCGAGGTCTCCAACACCCGCGCGCTGGGCCTGCTGCTTTACACCAAATACATCTATTTCTTCCAGGCGTCGGGGCTGGTGCTGCTGGTGGCGATGATCGGCGCCATCGTTTTGACGTTGCGCAAGCGCAAGGGCGTGCGCCGCCAGAAGGTGCCTGACCAGTTGCGCCGGTCCCGCGCCGAGTCGGTGGAGATCAAGAAGGTCGAGACGGGGAAGGGAATCTGATGTTCGAAATCACCCTTGCCCATTACCTGACCGTCGCCGCCATCCTGTTTACCCTCGGCGTCTTCGGCATTTTCCTCAACCGCAAGAACGTCATCGTCATCCTGATGTCGATCGAGCTGATGCTGCTGGCGGTGAACATCAACCTGGTGGCGTTCTCGGTCCATCTCGGCGATCTCGTCGGCCAGGTGTTCGCCTTGTTCGTCCTCACCGTGGCGGCGGCGGAAGCCGCCATCGGCCTGGCCATCATCGTCGTCTATTTCCGCAACCGCGGTTCGATCGCGGTCGAGGACATCAACGTGATGAAGGGGTAAGCGCCGAGTGTACGCCGCCACGGTGTTCCTGCCCCTGATCGGCGCCATCATCGCCGGGCTGTTCGGCCGCCTGATCGGCGATAAGGCCGCCGGCTGGGTGTGCTCGGGCGCGCTACTGCTGTCGGCGCTGCTCTCGGTTCCGATGTTCATTGAAGTGGCGCTCCTCGACAATCCGCGCGACGTCGAATTGCTGACCTGGATCTATTCGGGCACCTTCGAGGTTTCCTGGGCGCTCCGGTTCGACGCCTTGAGCGCGGTGATGGTCCTGGTGGTGAGCTTCGTCTCCGCCATGATCCACGTCTATTCCATCGGCTATATGGCCGCCGACAAGTCGGTGCCGCGCTTCTTCGCCTATCTCTCGCTGTTCACCTTCTTCATGCTCGCCCTGGTGACCGCCAACAATTTCCTCCAGCTTTATTTCGGCTGGGAGGGCGTCGGCCTGGCGTCCTACTTGCTGATCGGTTTCTGGTACGAGCGCCCGGCGGCCAACGCCGCGGCGATCAAGGCCTTCATCGTCAACCGGGTGGGCGATTTCGGCTTCGCGCTCGGCATCATGGCGGTGTTCTTCCTGTTCGACTCGGTCGGCTTCGACACCGTCTTCGCCGCCACCCCGGGCCTGGCGGACAAGACCTTCGACTTCCTCGGCTGGGAGGTCGACGCGCTGACCACCATCTGCCTGCTGCTGTTCCTCGGCGCCATGGGCAAGTCGGCCCAGCTCGGTCTTCACACCTGGCTGCCCGACGCCATGGAGGGGCCGACGCCGGTCTCGGCCCTGATCCACGCCGCCACCATGGTGACCGCCGGCGTGTTCATGGTGGTGCGCCTCTCGCCGATGTTCGAGTACGCCCCCATCGCCCTTGCCGTCGTCGCCATCGTCGGCGCCTCGACGGCGTTCTTCGCCGCCACCGTCGCCATGGTCCAGACCGACATCAAGCGGGTGATCGCCTATTCGACCTGCAGCCAGCTCGGCTACATGTTCTTCGCCATCGGCGTCTCGGCCTACTCGGCCGCGATCTTCCATCTCGTCACCCATGCCTTCTTCAAGGCGCTCCTGTTCCTGGCCTCGGGCGCGGTCATCCACGCCATGTCGGATGAGCAGGACATGCGCAAGATGGGCGGCATCTGGCGGGCCATTCCGATCACCTATGGGCTGATGTGGACAGGCTCCCTGGCGCTCGTCGCCATGCCGCCGTTCGCCGGCTTCTACTCCAAGGACATCATCATCGAGTCCGCCTTCGCGGCGGCAACGGGGATCGGCCAGTACGCCTTCTGGATCGGTGTGATCGTCGCCGCGCTGACGGCGTTCTATTCCTGGCGGCTCATCCTGATGACCTTCCACGGGGCGCCCCGGGCCGACGAAAAGGTCATGGCGCATGTCCACGAAGCGCCGAAAACCATGTTGATCCCGATGCTTGTGCTGGCCGTCGGCGCCATCGTCATCGGCGCGCTCGGCTTCGATACCTTCGTCGGCGAGGGCGCGCGGGCGTTCTGGCGCGACTCCATCGTCGTCCTGCCGGCCCATGCGGCGCTCGAGGACGCCCATAACGTGCCGCTCTGGGTCAAGCTCCTGCCCCTGGTGGTGGCCGTGGGCGGCATCATCCTCGCCTATATATTCTACATGTTGCGCCCGGCGCTGCCGGCATCGGTCGCCGGACGCTTCCGCGCCGTTTACGTCTTCCTCGTCAACAAGTGGTATTTCGACGCCATCTACGACCGGCTATTGGTGTCGCCGGCGAAGGCCATCGGGCTCGGTTTCTGGAAGTCGGGCGACGGCGCGGTGATCGACGGCATCGGCCCCGACGGTCTGGCGGCGGCGACCCGGGAATTGGCGCGCCGCGCCGGCCGGCTGCAATCGGGTTACGTCTATCACTACGCCTTCGCCATGCTGATCGGCGTCGCCGCGCTGGTCAGCTGGTATCTGTTCGGGCAAGCCGGGTGAGAGCGAGATGAGCGAGTGGCCCCTTCCGCTTCTGTCTCTCACCATCTTCCTGCCCCTGGTGGGGGCGGGCTCCATCCTGATGATCCGGGGCGAAGCCGAAATCGTCGCCCGGAACGCCCGCTACGCGGCGTTGTGGACGTCGTTGATCACCTTCCTGTTGTCGCTCGTCATCTGGGCCAACTTCGACAGCTCGACGGCGGACTTCCAGTTCGTCGAGAAGGCCAACTGGATTCCCGCCTACAACATCTCCTATTACCTCGGCGTCGACGGCATCTCGGTGTTCTTCGTGCTGCTGGCCACCTTCCTGACGCCGATCTGCATCATTTCGAGCTGGAAGGTGATCCAGGACCGGGTCAAGGAATACATGATCGCCTTCCTGGTGCTCGAAACCATGATGGTCGGCATGTTCTGCGCCCTCGATTTCCTGCTGTTCTATGTCTTCTTCGAGGGCGTGCTGATCCCGATGTTCCTGATCATCGGCATCTGGGGCGGCGCCCGGCGTGTCTATTCGGCCTTCAAGTTCTTCCTCTATACGCTGACCGGTTCGGTGCTGTTGCTGCTGGCGCTGCTGGCGATTTATTTCGAGGCCGGCACCACCGACGTACCGGTCCTGATGAAGTTCGTGTTCCCGAGGACGATGCAGCTTTGGCTGTGGCTTGGCTTCTTCGCCTCCTTCGCGGTCAAGGTGCCGATGTGGCCGTTCCACACCTGGCTGCCGGACGCCCACACCGAGGCGCCGACCGCCGGCTCGGTCATCCTCGCCGCGGTTTTGCTGAAGATGGGCGCTTACGGCTATCTCAGGTTCTCGATCCCGATGCTGCCGGAGGCCTCGGCCTACTTCACGCCGCTGATCTTCACGCTCAGCGTCATCGCCATCATCTATACCTCCCTGGTGGCGCTTGCCCAGGACGACATGAAGAAGCTGATCGCCTATTCGTCGGTCGCCCATATGGGCTTCGTGACCATCGGCATCTTCACCTTCAACGTCCAGGGGATCGAGGGCGCGATCATCCAGATGTTGAGCCACGGGATCTTGTCCGCCGCGTTGTTCCTGTGCGTCGGCGTCCTCTATGACCGCGAGCACAGCCGCGATATCTCGCACTATGGCGGGTTGGTCCACCGCATGCCCAATTATGCCGTGGTGTTCGCGGTATTCATGCTGGGCGCCATCGGGCTTCCCGGCACGTCGGGCTTCGTCGGTGAATTCCTGACGCTGGTCGGCGCCTATCAGGTCAATACGGCGGTGGCGCTTCTCGCCACCACCGGCGTCATCCTGGGCGCGGCCTATATGCTGTGGCTTTACCGCCGTGTGTTCTACGGCCGGCGCATCCGCGACCACTTGAAGGATATCGCCGATCTCGACAAACGCGAGATCGCCATGTTCGCGCCGCTGGTTGCCTTGGTGCTGTGGATCGGCATCTATCCGGCGCCGTTCCTCGACGCCATCCATGCCTCGGTGGTCAACCTGATCGACCAATACGAGGCGGCCAACGGCATCAAGGCCGCCACCGGGCCGGCACGGCCTTGAAGCGGGGGAAGGACGCATGCTGAGTTGGGATTTTCACGCGCTCCAGCCGGCTCTGCCGGAGGCTTTCCTGGCCTTTTCGACCATGGCGCTGCTCATGCTCGGCGTCTTCAGGGGTGACGGCCACACCCGAATTGTCAGTTGGTTCGCGGTGCTGGTGCTCGGCCTGACGCTGCTCCTGGTGCTCGACGACTTAGGGGGGACGCGGCGCGCCTTCGGCGGCGTCTTCATCGTCGACGCCTTCGCCCAGTTCATGAAGGTGCTCGTCCTTCTCGGCTCGAGCTTCGCGGTGGTGATGTCGCTCGATTACATCGAGCGCGAGAAGATCGCGCGCTTCGAGTACCCGATACTGTTCCTGTTCGCCACGCTTGGCATGATGATGATGATCTCGGCGAACGATCTGATCTCGCTCTATCTCGGCCTCGAGTTGCAAAGCCTGTCGCTCTACGTGATCGCCGCCTTCCGGCGCGATTCCACCCGCTCGACCGAGGCGGGACTCAAATATTTCGTCCTCGGCGCGCTGTCTTCGGGCATGCTGCTTTACGGCGCCTCCATGGTCTATGGCTTCGCCGGCACCACCGGCTTCGATCGCCTGGCGACCGTTCTCGACGCCGGCGCCGTGCCCGTCGGGCTGATCGTCGGCCTGGTGTTCGTCATCGCCGGCCTGGCGTTCAAGGTGGCGGCGGTGCCGTTCCACATGTGGACGCCGGACGTTTACGAGGGCGCGCCGACGC
>JADFPK010000007.1:0-6592 GCA_022562375.1 Pseudomonadota bacterium | reverse complement strand
TCTCGACGCCGGCGCCGTGCCCGTCGGGCTGATCGTCGGCCTGGTGTTCGTCATCGCCGGCCTGGCGTTCAAGGTGGCGGCGGTGCCGTTCCACATGTGGACGCCGGACGTTTACGAGGGCGCGCCGACGCCGGTCACCGCCTTCTTCGCGGTGGCGCCCAAGGTTGCCGCCATGGCGCTTTTCGTGCGCGTCATGATCGATCCTTTCGGCGCCCTCATCATTCAGTGGCAACAGATCATCGTCTTCATGTCCATCGCCTCGATGGTGCTGGCCGCCTTCGCCGCCATCAATCAGAGAAACATCAAGCGGCTCATGGCCTACAGTTCCATCGGCCATGTCGGCTTTATGCTGATCGGCCTCGCGGTCGGCACCGAGGAGGGCATCAGCGCCCTCATCGTCTATCTCACCATCTATGTATTCATGAATGTCGGCACCTTCGCCGGTATCCTTTGCATGCGCAGCCACGACCGTATGCTGGAAGGGATCGACGATCTCGCCGGGCTCGGCAGGACCAATCCGCCGATGGCGGCGGTGTTGACGGCGTTCATGTTCTCGCTCGCCGGGATTCCGCCGGTGGCCGGATTTTTCGGCAAGTTCTTCATCTTCCGGGCGGCGATCAACGCCGAAATGTATACCCTCGCGGTGATCGGCGTGCTGTCGAGCGTCGTCGCCGCCTTCTATTACCTGCGCATCGTCAAGATCATGTATTTCGACGAGCCCGCCGAACACTTCGACCGCCCGATCGGACGGGAGATGTCCTTGATCCTGGTGGGAACGGGCCTGTTCATCGTTTTCTTCTTCCCCTTCATCTCGCCGTTGCTGACCGGCGCCGAGGCGGCCGCCAGGTCCCTGTTCGTGGGATGACGCCCCGCCTGGCGCCATTCTTCGACCTGATCGCCCTCGATACCGTAACCAGCACCAACGATGAAGCCATCGGCCTGGCGGCCGGGGGAGCGGCGGCGGGCACCCTGGTCTGGGCCCGGACCCAGACCAAGGGGCGGGGCCGGCGGGGGCGAAGCTGGTCCTCGCCCGAAGGCAACCTTTACCTCTCCCTCATCCTCCGTCCCGGCCGTGGGGCGAGGAGGGCGGCGGAGCTCGCCTTCCTCGCCGCCATCGCCATCGGCGAGGGCATCGCGCCGCTGATACCGGCGTCCGTCGCCGTCCGTTACAAGTGGCCCAACGACGTGTTGTTGAACGGCCGCAAGGTCGCCGGCGTCCTCCTTGAAACTTCGCTTGGGCCCAAGAGCGGGCTCGATTGGCTGGTGATCGGGGTCGGCGTCAACGTGCTCGGCTTTCCCGAGCGTACCGGCCATCCGGCGACGTCGCTGGTGGCCGAGGGGGCCGAAGACCTTGGGCCGGCGCGCGTGCTGGAAGGCTTTTGCCGGGCCTTCCTGTCGGGGTACGAACGCTGGCGGGATGAAGGTTTCGCCGGGGTCAGGCAACGATGGCTCGATCACGCCGCCGGTATCGGCGAGACCATCGAGGTGCGCCTCGATGGCGAAACCCTTTCGGGCATCTTCATTGGGCTCGACGAGGCCGGCGCGCTGATCCTCCGTCGGGCCGGGGAAGAGGACCGCCGCATCAGCGCCGGCGATGTGTTTCTCCCGGCCGCCGCCGATCGATGATAGATTGCGCCCATGTTCCTGGCGATCGACAGCGGTAACACCAATACGGTCTTCGCCGTTTTCGAAGGCGATGAGCTTCGCGGCGAATGGCGGGCGGCGACCAACGCCAAACGGACCGCCGATGAGTACGCCGTGTGGCTCACCCAGCTGATGGCGATCGAGGATGTCAAGCGCCAGGAGGTCTCCGGCGCCATCATCGCCAGCGTCGTCCCGGCGGCGCTGTTCGCCCTGGTCGAGCTCTGCCGGCGCTATTTCGATTCCGAGCCCCTGGTGGTCGGCGAGGATGGCGTCGATGTCGGCCTCGATGTCCTGGTCGACCGGCCGGACCAGGTCGGCGCCGACCGGCTGGTCGGCGCGCTGGCCGCCCACCAACGCTACCCCGGCCCACTGATCCTGATCGATTTCGGCACCGCCACGACCTTCGACGTCATCGCCGGCGACGGCAGTTACCGTGGCGGCGTGATCGCGCCGGGGGTCAACCTTTCGGTCGAGGCGCTCTATCAGGCGGCGGCCAATCTGCCGAGGGTCGGCATCGAGCGCCCGGCAATGGTGATCGGCAAGGCGACGGTTCCGGCGATGGAATCGGGCGTTTACTGGGGCTATGTGGCGTTGATCGAGGGCCTGGTCGAACGCATCGCCGGGGAATTCGGCGCCAAGCTCACCGTCGTCGCCACCGGCGGGCTGGCGCCGCTGTTCGCCGAGGCGACCGATAGCATCGACCATCTCGATACCGACCTGACCCTGCGCGGATTGGCCATGGTCTACCGCCGCAACGTCAAGGCATGAGCGGCGCCGACGACAGTTTCTCCGGGGCCTTGGCGGCGGCGGCCGAGGGGCTGGTCTATCTGCCGCTCGGCGGCGCCGGCGAGATCGGCATGAACCTCTATCTCTATGGCTGTGCCGGCAAGTGGCTGATGGTCGATCTCGGCATTACCTTCGCCGGAGAATCGGTGCCGGGCGTCGATATCTATATGCCCGACCCCGGGTTCATCGTCTCATGCCGCGAGGACCTCGTCGGACTGGTGCTGACCCATGCCCACGAGGACCATTTGGGCGCCGTGCCCTATCTTTGGCCGAAGCTCCGGTGCCCGATCTACGCGACGCCGTTCGCCGCCGGGATGCTTCGCACCAAGCTGATCGAGGCCGGTATCGAGGACGAGGTCACACTCAACGAGGTGCCGCTCGGCGGGCGCATCGAGCTGGCGCCCTTTTCGGTCGAGTTGATCACCCTCACCCATTCCATTCCCGAACCCAACGCGCTGGCGATCCGCACGCCGTTCGGCACCGTGCTCCACACCGGGGATTGGAAGATCGACCCGGAACCGCTGATCGGCGAGGCGACGGACGCCGAAGCGCTCCAGGAACTCGGCGACGAAGGCCTGCTCGCCATGGTCTGCGATTCCACCAACGTCTTCGTCGACGGCGAAGCGGGGTCGGAAGCGGATGTCCGCGCCAAGCTGATCGAACTCATCGGCGGATACGGCAACCGGGTCGCCGTCGCCTGCTTCGCCTCCAACGTTGCCCGCGTCGAGTCCATCGCCGCCGCGGCGGCGGCCAATGGACGGCACGCGGCGCTCGTCGGCCGTTCCTTGTGGCGGGTCAGCGAGGTTGCCCGGGAGTGTGGCTATCTGAAGGACGTGCCGCCGTTCCTGACCGAGCACGATGTCGGCCATCTGCCGCCGGAAGAAGTCCTGTTGATCTGCACCGGCAGCCAGGGCGAGCCGGGAGCGGCGTTAACGCGGATCGCCGGCGGGGTGCATCCCAACGTCGAGCTCGCCGCCGGCGACGTCGTGCTGTTTTCGTCGCGGATCATTCCCGGCAACGAAAAGCCGGTGCTGGGACTGCAAAGCCAGCTTGCCGGGCGCGGCGTCGAGGTCGTCACCAACCTCGATCAGCCGATCCATGTCTCCGGCCACCCGGCGCGCGACGATCTGGCGCGCATGTATCGGTGGGTGCGGCCGCCCGTCGTCGTGCCCATGCACGGCGAGATGCGGCATCTGATAGAACATACCGCCTTCGCCCGCGCCTGCCAGGTGCCGGAAGCCATCGTCGCCACCAACGGCGATGTCCTCAAGCTGGCGCCTGGGAACGTCGAGGTGATCGCCGAGGTCGCTTGCGGCCGGCTGGCGCTCGACGGCAACAGGCTGGTGCCGCTGGAAGGCCATGTTCTGCGTGTGCGCCGGCGGATGATGACGAACGGCACGGCGGTCGCCACCGTCGTCCTTAACCGGGCAGGGGAGCTTATCGGCCCGCCGCGCCTTTCCGTCCACGGCATCTTCGATGCCAAGGGCGACGAGGAGGACGCCGAAGCGCTCGATCAGGTCATCGAGGCCATCGCCGACGCGGTGGACGGTATGGGGGGGGCGAAGCGGTTTGATGACGAGGCGGTGGCGGAAGAGGTGCGCCTAACCGTCAGGCGCGCCTTGAAGCGGATCCGGGGCAAGAGGCCCTTGACCGAGGTGCATGTGGTCAGGGTCTGATGCCCCGGATCCGCTTCAAGGAGCGCCGAGCCGCCGCAAGCCCGGAGGCCGACGAGGGGTCGGGATGAATTGGTTCACAGGCGTAATGGTCTACGTCATCCTGTGGTGGCTGGTTTGGTTCGTGATGCTGCCGATCGGCGTCAAGGTTCCCGACGAGGTCGAGAAAGGCCACGCCGCGAGCGCGCCGTCCAATCCCAACCTCGGGGTCAAATTCGCCGCCACGACTCTGATCGCCGGCGCTGTCTGGGGCGTCGTTTACCTGGTGATCGCGGCGGAAGTGATTTCCTTCCGCCCCTCTTGAGCGCAAGAGGGCCCGAGCGGATCCTGAAGATGAGCTATTGCGAGATCGCCAAGGGCCATCCCTTCCACGGGCCTCACCACGACGAGGAATACGGGTTTCCCGTCGATGACGACCGCGTCCTCTTGGAACGCCTGGCGCTCGAGATCAACCAGGCCGGGCTGTCATGGCTGTTGGTGCTCAAGAAGCGGGCGGCGCTGAACGCCGCCTTCGCCGACTTCGACCCCGAGACGGTGGCCGCATTCGGCGAGGCCGATGTCGCCCGTCTGTTGTTGGATGCCGGGATCATCCGCAACCGGCGCAAGATCGAGGCGGTGATCGAGAACGCCCGGCGCCTTTTGGTCATCCGTGACGCCGAGGGCTCCTTCGCCGCCTGGCTCTCCCGCCATCACCCGTTGGCGCACGCTGAATGGGTGAAGCTGTTCCGCGCCACCTTCCGGTTCATGGGGCCGGAGATCGTCTCGGAGTTCCTCATGAGCATCGGTTATCTGCCCGGCGCCCATGATCCCGATTGCCCGGTGTTCGCCAAGATCGTGGCGCAAAACCCGCCGTGGATGAATTCAGGCAAGTGATCTCGAAACCGCCCGATCGGGGTGCCCGGCGGTGCTGTTCAGCTGGTGTTTCTTTGACCGGCGGATGCAGGCGTCTCGAGCGTCGCCGCCGCAAATTTCCGCGCCGTAAATGTCGGCGACGGGCCTGACAATCTATCCATCGCGCACGAACCGGTAGGCAAGAAGACTTACAAAAAAAAATGGCAATTCCCACATTGGGGGTTGCCATTTTATAATTGGGCTCTATATGAGCCGTTGCAGGGCTTTTGCCCCTGCACACGCCTAACTAGGCGTTTCCTCCCTGAACTTGGGCCGCATTGGTAACCGCCGGTGCGGCTTTTTTTATCACTTGGCGATTATTGTACGTGGTTCTAGCGCCGGAGTCACGAGCCCTGTGCATTATTTCGTTTTTTTTCATCGCCTTCGAAATCGGGCGGGGAGGGCCGGAATGGGGGTCCGCCGGCGCCAGACGGCGTCATCAAGGACCCAGACCGCCGGGTTATATATATTTATTATTCAATGCTTTGATATGATTTGTTAATCTGATTTATGGGGATCGGACAGGCCCGGGCGGTTATCGCTTTGTTAAATGTTGGCGAACTAGGTTTGATCCATGTTGTCAACATTTTTTTCCGCCTCGACGCTGACGCTGGCCCTCCTTTCGGTTTTCACCGTTCCCGCCGGCGCCGCGACCGTCATCATCACCAAGGCCGACTGCGCCGCCCTGGTCCGTCATGTGGCCGAACCGGGCGTCGCCTATGAGCCCGGTGTCGACGTCAATGGCCGCCCCGTCGTCCCCGCCGATCTCGGAGATGCGCCCGAAATCAAGCTGCCGGAGGAGATCGTCATCGCCATCACCGTCGATATCGACAAGCGCTTCGATATCCCCCAGACCCCGGATGTGTTCCGGCCCGAGGCCACTATCGGCACCGTCATCGTCAAGCAGGACGGCCGGGCCTATTTCAACGGCGGGCCCCTGACCAGCGAGGAGAACCGCGCGCTCGCCGCCGCCTGCCAGGAACAGGGCCCGGCGCGCTAGAGGCCGTACCGGCACCCTAAAGTCTCGCTCTTTCACCCGGTTTTCCCCGCGCGTTTGGCCCGCCATTGCTATTGATTGCGCCTTTGCCTAAAGTCTGACCGCGCAAAGCACCGGCCGAACCTCGATCGGCGCCGGTGCGGGCCCCGCACCGTTTCGCGCTCAAGGACGCCATGCATCTATCGGCCTATTTCCTGCCGACCCTGAAGGAGACGCCCGCCGAAGCGCAGATCGTCTCCCACCGGTTGATGCTGCGCGCCGGCATGATCCGCCAATCGAGCGCCGGCATCTATTCCTGGCTGCCGCTTGGCCTCAGGGTGCTGCAGAACATCACCCGCATCGTCCGCGAAGAGCAGGACGCGGCCGGGTGCCAGGAAATCCTCATGCCGACGATCCAGCCGGCGGAGCTGTGGGAGGAATCAGGCCGCTATGACGGCTACGGCAAGGAGATGCTGCGCATCACCGACCGCCATGAGCGCGAGATGCTCTACGGCCCGACCAACGAGGAACTGATCACCGACATCTTCCGGCACCTGATCAAGAGTTACCGGGACCTGCCGAAGAACCTCTATCAGATCCAGTGGAAGTTCCGCGACGAGAT
>JADFPK010000149.1 GCA_022562375.1 Pseudomonadota bacterium | reverse complement strand
TGGACGCATGTCAGATCGAGCGAGCTGGCCGGCGCGATGTCGTGGAAGCGGCTCTGGGCGACATGGAGGATGCGCGCCTTGGCGATGCCGAGTTTGGCGAATTCCTCGATGCCGCGATGGAAATGGGTCAGCGCCGGTTTGTAGGCGCCGGCATCGTCCGCCGTCACGATCACCTCCATGGGGTTGCCGAGGCGCGCGTGGGTGCGGGCGAAGGAGCCGACATCGACGTTCGACAACACGCCGAGCCTGAAGCGTCCCTTGAGATCGCCAAGCGCCTCGACGGTATCGGCGAAGGGCGGCCAGTCGCCGATCGATCGGGCGAGGCGTTGGCGGTCCTCGACCGAAATCGTCTTGGCGTATCCGGCGGCGATCCCGGCGAAGGCCTCACCGACCACGTCCGGGTAGCGCTTGATCGGGCGGATGGTCTCCTGATCGGCTTGGGCGGCGGCGAAGCGGGACAAGAGTTCGTCGTCGCCGGCATCGAGCCCTTGGCCGTCGGCCCAGGGACGCAAAACGCTTAAGGCGCCCCTCTCCCAGTCGATCAGCGTGCCGTAGCAATCGAAGGTGAGGGCGTCGAAATCGGCCGGTTCGAGGTCGGTAAAACCCATCGCCGGCCCGCTCATTCCTCGTCGGCGACGGTGTTGCGCAAGCACCCGATGGCGGAAAGCTCGACCTCGATCACATCGCCGGCGCCGAGGAACCTCGGCGGGTCCTGCTTCGCGCCCGACCCTTCGGGCGAGCCGGTGGAGATGATGTCGCCAGGGCCCAGCGGCGTGATGGTCGAGAGATAGGCGATGATGGTGGGGATGTCGAACATCATCAAATCCGTGCCGCTCCTCTGCACCTCGGCCCCGTTGATCCGGGTCGTCAGCGTCAGCGCCGCGGGGTCGGGTATCTCGTCCGCCGTCACCATCCACGGGCCGCAAGACGAGGCCCGGGCGAAGTTCTTGCCCGCCGTGACGCTGTGTTTCTGCCAGTCCCGCGCCGAGCCGTCATTGAGGCAGGTGTAACCGGCGATATGGCGATGCGCGTCTTCCGGCCTGATGTGCCGTCCCGCCCGGCCGATGACGAAGGCGAGTTCCCCTTCATAGTCGTAACATTCGGTCGCCTTGGGCTTGATCAGCGTCTCCTCATGGCCGACGAGCGCATCCGGCGCCTTGATGAAGCAGGTCGGGAAGTCGGGTCTCTTGACGTCGCCATCGACGGGGTGGGTTTTGAGGTAATTGATGCCGATGCAAAGAACTTTCCGCGCATCGGGGATCACCGGCAGATAAGTGAGGTCCTCGAGGGCGATGTCGGCCTCGCGCCCGGCGGTCCAGGCCTCGATTTCGGCCATCGCGTCGGCCTCGATGGCGGCGCGCAATGTGGGGTATCGATCGGCGAAGGCGCTCGATGCGTCGATGACGCCGTCGTCGGCGACGACGCCGTAGCCTTCCTTGTCCCGCCATCGGAAGCTCATCACTCTCATCGCGCAAAACCCTCTTTTAGGAACCAATCATGGCCGGTAAATGAGTCCTACGTACATGTGCCCTGGCCCGGCGGCACCAGCATGAAGGCGTATTGGAACTTGTCCTTCCGGGCGGGCGATAGCGGCAGGGTGATCTTGCCGACGGGCTCGTCCCCGGCGATCGCCGCGCCCAGCCTTTTCCGGGCCTCGTCGAGCATCCTCGGTTTGACGCCGGAATGGCGATCGGTCTCCCAGATGACGAGGCACTGGCCCGGTGCCTTGAGCCCCGGCGGGTCGTAGACCGGATATTTGGCGCTGGCCACGGCGGAGTCGGGGAAATGGACCCGCAAATTGCCGCTGACGAACACCGGAAGGTACCACGAGATGATCTTGCCGCGGGTGAATCCCGCCTCGCGCAGGCCCTCGGCCAAGGCGGCGTAGGGCACCATCAGCGTGCACCTCTTGCACCTCAGGGGCTCGGCGAGGTAGATCGCCGGCACGGCGGCGGCGGCGATGATGGCGAGGACGGTGAGCAGGCCCCCATAGCGCGCCGTCGCCTGGCCCGAGACCCCGGCCGCCTGGACGCGGGCGAAGAAGTAGATCGGGAAGAGGATGAACAGGACCATGTAATGGGTCCGGAGCCGGGTGACTTCGGCGCCAAGCACGAGGACGACGGTGGCAAGCGTCATGATGACGAGCGAGGCGCCGATGATCCGCCGGTAGCGCGCCGATGGCGCCGTGGCGCCGCGCAAGGGGGCGAAAGCCTTCCAGAAGAACAGGGGAAGCAGGAAGATCAGCGGCGCGGACGCATTGAAGAAGGCGGTGATGACGGCGCCGAGCCCGAGGACCGGGGCGGGAAGCGCGTCCGGTCCACGGGGGAAGGTGAATTTGGACTGGACCAGCGCGGCGAACGCGCCTGAGTTGTCGAGGTACCAAATGAGGTGGGGAAGCACGATCAGGGCGGTAATGGCGAGGCCGAGAAGGGCCTTGGCGTTCACCAGGCGGTGGCGCAAAGCCCCGTCCATCATCGCCGCCGCCAATAGCGAGAGGATGAACAGGGCGTAGGTGTACTTGCTCATCAATCCGATGCCCACCGCTAGACCGAGGATGGCGTAGGACGCGAGCGTTGGTTTGGCGTCGAGGCGCAGAAGCGCGCAAAACGTCGCCGGATACATGGCGGCGACGAGCACGGTCTGGCTGTAGTTCATCACCGAATCCCAGGCGACGAGATAGACCGCCAGCGGCGAAAGCGCGGCGATGCTCGCCAACCGGCCCTCGCCGAGCACGCCTAGCGCCCCCTGGCGGAGGAAAAGGTACATCAGGAACATGGCGGTGAACTTGACGAAGGCCACGGAGTGGATGGTGACGCCGAAGATTTGCTGGGAGGCGATCACCAACCAGGTGTAAAGCGGCGGGTTCCTGAGGTCATAGCCCCAGGCGAAGGACTGGGAGAACAGGAGCTGCTCGGCGGCGTCGCCGGAAGCGGCGGGGAACAGGAAGCCGCGAAAGGCGAACAGCCAGAGCATGTAAAGGCCGACGCCAAGGGCGAAGCCCGGTGTCGAGGACAGCGCCTTGGCGTTGCGCGCGAGCGCGCGGGCGAACATCGGGGCGGGCCTCATCGGGGCGGCGAAGGTAACGTCATGGCCATAAGGGGAATTCCGGGACCGGTGGGTAGCATAGCGCCATGAAACCCCGTGCTCTAGCGAAACCGGAGCCGGCTCGGGCCGTTCACCCTCACCCATGCCGGGAACGCGGAGCCCGCGCCGGGGATGAAACATTTTGAGTTTTTAACTTTTTCCCGTTACTGAGTAACCCCATGGATCATCTGGATTCGCTCGAGGGCGAGAGCATCTTTCCGTGCACGCGGCCGAGGCGGTCGGGCGCGATGGCCTCGCCGATGAGCGGGCGATGCTGATGGATCGGCCGGCCGGGCGGTTCGTCGTCGAGCACCGCGTCACCGCCGAGGCGCGGGCGGCGCGCGCCGGGCACCGCGGCGCCGTCTTCTGGCTCACCGGCCTCAGCGCGGCGGGCAAATCGACCATCGCCATCGAGGCCGAGAACCGGCTGTTCCAACTCGGGTTCCAGGTTTACGTGCTCGACGGCGACAATATCCGCCGCGGGCTCGCCGCCGATCTCGGCTTCTCCCACGATGACCGGACCGAGAACATCCGCCGCGCCGGCGAAGTGGCGGCGCTTTTCGCCGAGGCCGGCTTCATCGTCATTTCCGCCTTCATCTCTCCCTACCGCGAGGACCGGGCGGGGGCGCGGGCGGCGGCCGGTGAAGGGTCGTTCCACGAGGTCTATGTCAAGGCGTCGCTCGAGACCTGCGAGAAGCGCGATCCCAAGGGACTATACAGGCGTGCCCGCGCCGGGGAGATCGAGGATTTCACCGGTATATCAGCGCCTTATGAGGAACCCAAGCATTCGGAACTGGTCATCGACACCGAGAAGCTGGCGCCCGAGGAGGCGGTCGAGGCGTTCGTCGATTACTGCCGTCAGGCGGTCTCCGTCGAACCAGGGCGGTCCGAGACCGGCGGCTGACGCCGATGACCTCGCCCGCGCCGATGACCTCGAACGTCGAAACCCCTTCTGGCAAGAGCGCCGCCGGCGAGAATTTTCCGGTCGGATCCTGGTTCATCCGCCGGCGTCTGCGTCCCCATGTGGCGCGCTTTTATGCCTTCGCCAGGGCGATCGACGATATCGCCGACAACCCGGACCTCGCGCCCGGCGACAAGATCGCCCGCCTCGATGCCATGGCCGACGCCCTCGAAGGCGCCCATGAGGGCGATAGCGGGTTCGTCAAGGCGCACAGGATCGGCGAAAGCCTGGCCGAGACCGGCGTTACGACGCGGCACTGTCACGATCTCATCGCCGCCTTCAAGCAGGACTCGGTGAAGCCGCGCTACCGGAACTGGGGCGAGTTGATGGGTTATTGCTACCTGTCGGCGGCGCCGGTCGGACGCTATCTGCTCGATCTTCACGGCGAAGATCGCGCCGCCTGGCCGGCATCGGACGCGCTTTGCAACGCCCTGCAGATCATCAACCACCTCCAGGACTGCCAGGACGATTACCGGCAACTGGACAGGGTCTATCTGCCACTCGATTGGATGGACGGGGCGGGGGTGCCGGTCGAGGCGCTTGACGCGCCCAAGGCCAGTCCCGGTTTGCGAAAGGTCCTCGACCAAACGCTCGATGGTATCGCCGGGTTGCTGGTGCTTGCGCGCAAGCTTCCGGGGGAATTGCGGAGCCTCGGCCTCGCCACCGAGTCCTCGATCATCGTCGCCATCGCCGAAAGGCTGACCGCCCATCTCGGCCGGCGCGATCCCCTGGCCGGGCGCGTCGTCCTTACCAGCGCCGGCGTCGGCCTTTGCGGGGCGCAAGGGGTTTTACGCACCCTTGCCGGGCGTCTCAACCCCGCCAAGTCATTGCCAAAACTTGATTAACACCCGGCGCGCTGTTGTGCTATTGTCGCTCGGGTACGTCTATTGCGCTAATCGTAAAAGCGGCGCACTCTTGCGCCGGCCGCCTGGGCGGGACGGCCGGTGTTCGTGTGCGTGAGACATGATGGTAGGGGGGCGCGCAAGCCGTGCCAGTCGAAACACCGTTACTCGACACGATCAACGTCCCTGCGGATCTTCGCCGTTTGGCGGCGGCGGATCTTCGCCAGCTGGCGGATGAGTTGCGGGCCGAGATGATCGACGCGGTGTCGATCACCGGGGGTCA
>JADFPK010000006.1 GCA_022562375.1 Pseudomonadota bacterium | reverse complement strand
GGCGCCTTGCGCCGGTGGCCCGCGCGATCAAACGGAAATGCGCCGGCGCGGCCAAGCTGGTCCAGATCATGGATCCGGGCCGTGGCTTCGGCGCCTTCGACCTCGTCGCCGTGCCGCGCCATGACGGCTGCCGGGTAAGGGCCAATCTGATCGAGACCACCGGGGCGCCGAACCGGGTGACCGTGGCGAAGCTTTCGGCCGGCGCCGCGCGCTGGCGGGCGAAATGCGCCGAACTTCCCAAACCGTTCATCGCGCTGCTGCTTGGCGGCTCGACCCGGCGCCGTCCCTTCGGTCCCGACCTGGCGGCGGAATTGGGGGGCAAGGCCTCGGTCCTTGCCGGTGGCGCGGGAGGCTCGCTTCTGGTCCTCACCAGCCGCAGGACGGAGGGGCGCGCGATCGAGGCGCTGGCCGGCGCCATCGACGTTGCCGCCCATATCCACCGCTTCGGCCAGGGCAGGGAAAACCCCTATTACGGTTTTCTCGGGCTTGCCGACGCCATAATCGTCACCGGCGATTCGATGTCGATGTGTTCGGAGGCCTGCACGACGGGCAAGCCGGTCTACATTTTCGCCCCGCCGGCGATCGTCAAGCCGGCCTTCGCCCGCCTCCATCGAGAGCTATTCGATCTCTCCATGGCCCGGCCCTTGGGCGAGACCTTCGAGGCCTGGACCTATCCGCGCCTCGATGCGGCGTCCGAGATCGCCGCCGAAATCCGCCAGCGGTTCGGTCTTCCCGCCGCCCGCTATCGTTGAGCGGATTCAAGCCAAATCGGCGAGCGCCTCGGCCGGATGCCCCTCGGCGTCGGGCGTGGCATAGGTCTTCACCACCTTGCCGTCGGGGCCGACCAGCACGGAAACCCGCGTCGCTTTTTCCTGGTCCGCGCTTATCGCCGCGCCATAAGCCATGGCCACCGAGCGGTCGGCGTCGCACAGCAGTTCGGTGGTGAGACCGACCTCGTCGCGCCAGCTTTTCAGGTCCTCCGCCGGGCTGAAGGTGATGCCGAGGAGAACCGTATTCCGATCGGCGAAGTCTTGGGTTCGATCACGGAACCCATTGGCTTCCTTGGTTCAGCCGCCGCCGAAGGCGCGCGGGAAGAACCAGATCAGCACGTTCCGTCCGGCATAGTCGGCGAGGCTGACATGTTTGCCATCCTGATTGGGCAGGGTAAAGGCGGGTGGTGTGCTTCCGACTTGCGGTAGGGCCATCGTTTTCTCCTTGCTGGAATTTCCCAGACTACCTTTAAATCGACTCGGTTAGTTCCCAATGATCACCGTCACTGGAATGGCTTCCCCTCAGCCGCCGTCCGTCGGATCGAGGAGCTCGATCACGTTGCGGTCGGGATCGTGGAAATAGGCGCTCCTGCCGGTGAAGGTGCTGGCGCCCTTGCGGTGTTGCTCGAGGAACACCTTGACCCCGTTTTGCGCCAGGAATTCCAGCGATCGGTCGTATTCCTCGGCATCCACCAGGAAGGCGGTGTGAATGTCGTGGTTGTCGCCCCGATTGGGATCGATCGGGTTCTCGCTGTAGGTGAGGACGAAGTAGTCCTCGCCCGATTGCAGGAACACCATATGGGCGTTCTTGCGTACGAACTTGAAGCCCAGGAGTTCGGTGTAGAACTTTTCGCTGCGCGCGAGGTCGCTCACCGGGATGGTGAAATGAACGACGCCCTTGG
Source organism: Pseudomonadota bacterium (assembly GCA_022562375.1). Next base: position 16,750 of record JADFPK010000006.1, on the reverse strand, counting down.
TCTTGATCATGGCACTCTCCTCTCCCCGGCGCCCCGGGCCCGCGCGCCTCGCCGCTTCTTGGCGTTCTGGGCGCTCACCCCTTCGAGATCGGCTTGCCGGTGTAGGTCCGGCCCATGTAGGGCGCCGATTTCTCGTACAGCAGCGCATGGACGTGGTCGGCGTGGAACCACTTGATCATCTGGTCGACCTGGCCGAACAGCGGTAGCGGCAACTGACGCGCCTGGGCCAGGTCGAGCGCGATATCCATGTCCTTTTCCTGCCAGGTGAAACGGGTGCCGTCCCATCGTTCCAGCGTGCCGTTGTTGCCCGGGCACTGGATCAGGGTTTCGCGCAGCTTCTGGCCGTCGAGCCCATAGACCTTGCCGAGCAAGATGGCCTCGTAATTGGCGATGGAATGGGCCCAGTGGAGCATGTTGTTGATGGTCTTGCCGATCTCCCCGGCGCCGAGCTCGCCGAGGTGATGGACGGCGCGGCTGTAACAGGCGATCACCGGCCGGGCCTTGTTGACGTCCTTCCTGGCGCCGCCGACGAGGCTCGCCAGCGTGCCGTCCTCGGCGCCTTCGAGGCCGAAGCAGACCGGGGCGTCGATCACCTTCATCTTGGCCTTCTTGGCGATCTTGGCGCATTCGCGGACCATGTTCGGATGGCTGGTGGCGGTAATCACGATCACCGCGTCCTTCTTGCCTTGGGCGGTGAGGTCGCCCACCACCTGCTTGACCTGGGAATCGGTGGCGACCATGACGATGACGACGTCGCACACGCGCCCCATCGCCTTCACCGATCTGGCCGCCTTGGCGCCCTTTTTCACCACCCTGTTGACCGCTGGTTTGTGGATGTCGAAGGCGTAAACATCGAACTTGCCGCTTTTCAGGATATGTCCCGTCATCGGTTCGCCCATGGCGCCAATGCCGACGATGCCAACTTTCATAGGCTGCTCTCTCCCCTTGTTCGGCCGTCCATACACCGCGGCCATGGTTGCCGTTGCCGGCTATTTTAGTACATGAGCGGTCCAACCGCCGCCACCATTAATCGGCGCAGCCCCATTCGAGGGAATTGACAGCCGGCCCGGGGCGCGGCAAAACAAGGAGAGGGACCCAACCGGCCGCGTTCAGGGAGCAGGCGATGACAGGGGATTTCGAGGACCATTGTTGGAAGGATGTCGTGGATGAGGAAATCCTCGAGATCTACCAGGCCTACCATCGTCACATCGGCGTCGGCGACAAGCCGGCGCTGCTGGCGATCGATCTCTATAATCTCGCCTATGAGGGCGGCAACCGGCCGGTCCGCGAGGTCAACCGGGAGTTCCCCGGGGCCTTGGGAGAGAACGCCTGGAACGCCATCGAGCCCTGCAAGCAACTGTTCGCGGCGGCGCGGGCGGCGGCGATACCGGTCATCTACACGACGCGTCAGGTGCGCCAGGCGGGGTTCTATTCGACCAAGCGCAGGAGGGGCCGGGAGGTGGCGGCGGACGCCTATGACATCTGGCCCGATTTCGCCCCCGAGCCGGGCGATTTGGTGATCCGCAAGGAACGGGCCAGCGGTTTCTTTGGCACCCCGCTCGCCGCTCACTTGCGGGAGATGGGGGTGGAGAGCCTGATCGTTTGCGGCGAAAGCACCAGCGGCTGCGTGCGCGCCTCGGTGGTCGATGCCTTTTCCAACGGTTTCCCGACGGTCGTGGTCGAGGAGTGCGCCTTCGACCGGTCGTCGCTCTCGCACAAGGTCAACCTGTTCGACATGCACCACAAATACGCCGATGTGCTGCACCTCGATGAGGTGCTTGCCCACCTCGCCAAGCTGGCCCGCTCGGCGCGGGTCGCCTGACCGCCGGCGGTCGGCCCTTAAGGGCGTGAGCCCCGAGGTCTAAACCAACATATAGAAGACGCTGAGCGAGCCGAGGCTGAGGATCGCCGCCCCCCTGAGCGCGGTCTCGAGCATCGCCGGCGTCTTGACTTCCTTTCCCAAGGCGAGCAGCAAACCGACCGGGATCAGCAGGGTGCCGATCGCGGCCAGGGGGATCATCTTGAAAGTGAAGCCGAAGATCGCGCAGGCGATGCCGATGTTCTTGCAAAGGGCGGGAATCAAGGCGCGCACGAGCTGCCATTTGCTCATGTAGCCGTCGACGACCAACAACGACAATTGCACGAAGATGACGCAAAAATAAAGAGCGAGACTGAGCGTCACGACGAAAGCGACAAGTTGGCTCCAAATACCTCCCATGGAGCGCCTCCCCTGTTTAATCTTATCGGCCTAGGGTCCAGGCCACGCTTTTTTGTTAACCATAATTTTTAACCATTTGACCCGCAGGCGGTAATTTCTTTAAAGACGTGGTTAATTATTATGATATTGCGCACCCGAAATCCAGAAGAAATTTGGCGCGGGAGGGTTTCCCGGCCGGTTTTTGGTTAATCTGGGTTATTTGCCACGGTTCGCCCGATTCCCGCCGGTGGCGTTGCCATGTTCGAGGCACATCCGGGGACGAGAAGCGGGGCGTCTTCGAGGGCGCCGGCGATCCTGTAATCGGATGTTCGGGCGCCTGGGCCCTTACATCACGGCGCGGACGATCAGGAGGGAACCCAGAGCGAGGATCGCCGAACCGCGGAGCCACAGTTCGAGCCTAGGCGGTATCGTGGCCTCCTTGTCGAGGGCCAAGAGCAGCCCAAGGGCAACCAACAGGGTCCCGGCGGCGGCCAGCTCGTTCATCCCGTAGGTGAAGCCGAGGATCACGCAGGTGATCCCGACATTCTGGTAAAAAGGCGGCAGCAGGTTTCGCAAAAACCCCCGCCGGCTGACGAAGCCCTCGGCGACCAGGGCCCACAGCTGAACGCTGATAACCGAGAAATGGAACACCAGACTGAAGCTTATGATGTAAACGATGGTGTTAATTGCAAACCAGTTCATAGCGCGCCTTCCTGTTTAAACTTATCGCTCTGGCTACAATATTAACCAAGTTTTTTAACCATATCTCTTGGTAAGAGCTAGCGCGTATTTATAAAATTTGAGATTATTATTGTTCAAATTCGTTCAAATGTCCAGAAAATTTTCTAATTAGTTCGTTAATATTACTTTATTTGGTTAATAGTTGAGCCGGCAAATAGTTCTATCGGGAGTTGTCTTTTACTTTTGCGTGAATCGGCCGGGAAACGCCGGTGCGCATTCGGGGTCCGGCGGTACCTCCCGCCAATCGGGCCGGTGTTTCGCGCCATTGCCATAAAATGGCGCAACCCATAGGCGTCCGGCGTCCTCACGGCATCCGCCGCCGGCCATGATTTTGCCGGCCGGCGGCAGAGACGGCGTAAGCGGCGGGCGGTCCTCCTCCGTCACCGGGCGGCGATAAGATTCTTTGGTCCGGGCCGGAGGAATATGAATTTGCATCCCCGGCCTTTGCGCCGCACTGTTCGAGGGCTTGGCGAATCGGGGGAGAATCAGGGTCAGTCCTGGCGATTGGCGCCCGGGAAGAGGGGTCCCGGGGCCATGGGATCGAAGTTCGATGAGGAGCAACGGCCATGACATCGATGAGGGAGCGCTCGCTCGCCGCCTTTCCCGCCGGTTCCAACGGTGAGTTCGACCTGCCCGAGGAGCTGACCATGGTCATCGGCCGTGGCGAGGGCTGCCGCCTTTGGGACACCGAGGGCAGGGAATTCATGGACTTCTCCATGGGCTGGGGTTCGGTGCTCGTCGGCCATGCCCGGGCCGAAATCGTCGAGGCGGTGACGCGCCAGGCGAGGCTGGGCTCCAATTTCTCCTACATCACCGAAAACGCGCTGGTGCTGGCGGAGGAGATTCTCAGCCTCAGCCCGGCCTGCGATGCGCTCCGGTTCTGCGCCTCGGGCACCGAGGCGACGATGTATTGCCAGAGGCTCGCCCGCGCCTTCACCGGACGGACCAAGATTCTCAAGTTCGAAGGCGCCTATCACGGCGCCAACCCCCTCGGCGTCACCAGCCTGTTCCCCCAGCGGCCGCCGGACTATCCCAAACCGGATCCGACCAGCGCCGGCATCGGCCATATCGTCGAGCGCGGCGTCCTGGTGGCGCCGTTCAACGATATCGAGACCACGGCGGCGATCATCGAGGCCGAGGCGGCCGATCTCGCCGCCGTCATCGCCGAGCCCTTACAACGCTGCACGCCCCCCGTGCCCGGCTTCCTCGAGGGGCTGAGGGAACTCACGCGCGCACATGATGTGCCGCTCATCTTCGACGAGGTGGTCACCGGTTTTCGCCTCGCCTATGGCGGCGCCCAGGAATATTACGGCGTCGTCCCCGATCTCGTGGCCTACGGCAAGGCGCTCGGCGGCGGCTATCCGATCGGCGTTTTCGGCGGGCGCGCCGACATCATGGAGCTCGTGCGCGAGGATCGGATGGGCCGGGACGATTACGTCTGGGTCGCGTCGAGCCTCGGCGGCAATCCGATTTCGACCGTGGCGGCGCGCGCCGCGCTCGGCGTGCTCGGGGCAGACGGCGTCTATGAGGGGCTTCACCGGCTGGGCGAATATCTGCGCGCCGGCATGCGGGACGTGCTGGCGTCCCGTCAGATCACGGCCCAAATCATCGGCGATGGGCCCCTTGGCCAAATCGTGTTCACCGACGTTCCGGTGCGCGACTACCGGACGTCGCGGAGCGGCGACCCGGCGCGGGGCCGCAAGCTGATGCTGGCGCTGTTCTCGCGGGGCGTGTTCCTCAACCCGATGGGAACCAAGCTCTATCTCTCCCTGGCCCATGACGAGGCCGTCTGCGACCGTTTCCTCGATCGCTTCGACGGCGCGCTGGCGCAAGTGGTCTGACCCTTGCGGGGTGCCGCAGGCTATCGGCGGGCGGACGCCGATGGCTTCACCGCCGTTCCGGAAAAGGCTCTAGCCCGGATGTTTCATGAAGGGAACGGAATTTGCGGCGAGCAATGTTTGTCCAAGGCGGTGTGCGAAGCCGAAAGTCATACATCGCTATGGCTTGAGGTTTCGTGCGCCGATTTGGATAAACAGGGCCGGCGCAAAACCGTTCAGCGGACAAGGGTACAAAACGCCCCTTTTCGAAAAACGAATCAAGCCCTTGAAGTAAAACACTTAACACACCCTGAGGGAGCGCCTTCATGAAATATTCGGGCTAGGTCAGGGCGTCGACCTTGGCCGCCATGATGAAGTCGTTCTCGTGCAGTCCCTTGATCTTGTGGGTGTAAAACGAGACCGTGCAGTAGCCCCAGCCAACGGCGAGGTCCGGGTGGTGCCCTTCGCGGTCGGCCAGCACCCCGACCTTTTGGGCGAAGGCCATGGCTTCGGCGAAGTCGGCGAACTCGAACTTGCGTTCGATCTTGTCGGGCCCCTCGAGAAGCGTCCAGGCCGGCACCTGGCCGAGATAGACGCCGGTCTCATCGCGGTTGAGAGGTGGAATGCCGCCCTTGCAGGGCTCGCAGGTCTTTGCCGTCAGGTCCATCTCATTCTCCGATCATCCAGTTGTATCGGTCGTATCGTGGGCTTTGCCGGCGCCGCTCAACGCCTCGATCCGGGTTGCCCGGCCCCGTCCATGAAACCGGCCAGTCGACGCGGGCCTTGGACACGGGCCCTATATAGGACCCATCACCGGAGGCACGAAGAGTTTCGGGTCGGCGTAGTAGTCGATGAACAGGTTGACGCGCCTGGATTTGCCGGTGTTCTTCACCGAGTGGCGCCAACGGTTGTTGTAATCGTAAACCCGGCCGGGTTTCATGAAGTACTTCTGTTTGCCGTTCCGGTAACGGACGGATTTGGCGCCGGTGAGCGGCACGTGAAGGCGATGCGCCACATGGGCGAAAGGGTGGCCGTCGGCGTGGGGCAGGATTTCCGCGCCGCCCGGCAGGGCCACCAGGGCGATGCGGATGATCAATCCGTTCGCCGTCTTTACGGGGCCGACCGCCTGCTCGACGACCGGCTCGAGGACCTCCTTGAACGCGTCCCATTCGCGGAAGGTGTAAACCGGGCCGAGCGCGGTCTCGAACCTATCCACCGGCATGAAGGGCTCCGGATCGATCCCCTTGGGCCGGCTCCAACTGAGGATCAGGTCTTCGAGGCTATGGGCGTTCCACGGGTTGTGGTCGCGGGTCCATTCGTGACGAAAGATGATGGCCTGGCTGGCGTAATGCGCCTTGTCCGCGAGGACTTCCTGGCGAAAGGCGTTGTGCGTCCAGGCCTCCTCGGGAAGCCCGGAGACGAACTCCGCCGCCGCCGTGATGTCGACGGCGCCAAGATCCTTGTAAGCAACGCCAATATCCATCTTCCGTTCCCGGCCCTCGATCCAGCAGTTTACGCGATGAGGTCATCGGCATGCAAGGAATCCGAGGCTTGCGGGGCGCGCCCCAGCTATTTCATCTGGTCCATGATGTAGCGCGGCAGGGCGAAGGCGGCGAGGTGTACGGCCGGGGTGTAATACCGGGTCTCGATCGCCGCTTCGGCGAACCGGGTCTCCAGTGTTCCCAGGGGAACCCGCCGGTTGGCCGCCTCCATACTGGCCCAGCCGAGCGCCATGAAGCCGCCGGCGTAGCTCGGTACCGCGGTGAGGTAGAAGGTTGCGTCCGCGAACAAAGGCTTCAGGCGCCGATAACTCGTCGTCAGTTCGGCGCCTTGCAGAAACGGCACGCCGTTCTGGGTCACGAGAATCCCCTTCTCCTTCAGCCGGGCCTTGCAGTCGGCATAGAACCGTTCTTCGAACAGCGCTTCTCCGGGACCGGTGGGATCGGTCGAGTCGACGATGATGAGGTCGAACTTGTCCTTCGTTTCGGCGACGAACGCGCCGCCGTCGGCGAAGACAAGCTCGGTGCGCCGGTCCTCGAACGCCCCCTTGGAGATCGACGGCAGGTAGCGGCGGCAGATCTCGACGACATCGGCGTCGATCTCGACCATGGTGACGCGCCGGATGTTCTTGTGCTTCAGCACCTCCTCCAGCGTACCGCCGTCGCCACCGCCGATGATGAGGACGTCGCCGACCGCCCCATGGGCGAGGATAGGGGGGTGGGCCAGCATCTCATGGTAGAAATATTCGTCCGCCTCGGTCGTCTGGACGATGCCGTCGAGGACGAGAACCCGGCCGAAGGTCGGGGTGTCGAAGATCAACAGCTCCTGGAATTCGGTCTTTTGGCGATCGAGCGTCCTGGTGACTTCGAATCCTTGTCGATATCCGGTGTGAAGGCGCTCAAGGAACCACTCGGGGCCCACCAACCCCCGCTTCTGTTCCGAGAGTCGGACCGAGCGGGGAACGAAACTCCGCCGCAGTTCGGGAATGGCCCGGTAGGGATCGCAGGCGCCGCACATGAAGATGTCGATCGCCGCGTATCCCCGTTCCGGCCAGGTGTGGATGCCGATATGGGATTCGGCGATCACCGCGACCCCGGAGATGCCGCCCGAATCGCTGAAACGGTGGAGGTGAAGGTTGAGCAGCGTGGCGTCGCACGCCGCGACCGATCGTTTCAGCGCCGTCTCTACCACCTCGGCGTCATCGAGACCCTTGGCGCCCCAGAGGTCGATGAGCAAATGGGTGCCGGCGTAACAGACACCGTCTTTCTCGACGAAGTAGTCGTCGCGTTTCCCCCCGGTCTTCGAGGGCCGCCGGCCCGCCTGCGCGGCCGGAGCCGCTTCGGCGTGGCGAAGGCCCGCCGGATGCGGGGTGCTGGCAGGCCGGTTTTCCGATCGATCGAGACTGACGAGGACAGCCGGATTTCCCGCCGGTTTTGTTCGCGCCATTTCACCCTCCCTCGCTTGGTATAAGGCGCGTTGTTTCGCGTATTCCATCCGGGAATTCAAGGGAAAATGCGGCATCGCGAAAGTGACCACTAATGACCGCCGATCCTCACCGCCAAGCGGCGCGCGGGCCGGCCCAGGCAGAGACCGAGGAACACGCCCGCACCGTTGGCGACCATGTCCAACCCCTCGTTCACCCGGCCGGGGATCATGTCCTGGGCGAACTCGAGTCCGATCCCCAGCGGCAACATCAGCAGGCTGAGCCCCAAGGCCAGTCGCGGGCGGCCGAAAGCGGCGAAAGGCAGGACGGCGAGGAAGAAATAGCCGAGGAGATGCAAGGCCTTGTCGACCCCGTGCCCGGTCGGCAGGCCCGGCGCGGGAAGGAGCGAAAGAACGATGACGGCGATGAGCAGCACCGACCAGGCCGAGGCCGCAAGCCGCCGGATACTGGGCGCCGTCGTTTCCCGGCCCATTCCGCCCTCTCCCTTTGTCATCCGGCTTGGTGACTCCTTAGGCTTTATCGACATATCCGCCGCATTCCTTAACCCAATATTAAGCATGAAATTCGATAATTATTGATAAGACCGATGGGGGTCATCGCGGATGCCCGATCGGTCCGCGGCGAAGCAGGCGAAAACCCACATGGCAAGCGGCATGCGGTTTTTGATTCCGTTTCTCGGCCTGGTGACGGCGGGATGCTTCATTCCGCCGGCGTTGACGATCGCCAATTTCGCCGCCGACACGATGATCTATCTCGCCACCGGCAAAGGCACCGCGGACCACGCGCTCTCGGGGTTGACGAAGGGCGATTGCCGCATGGCCCGGATGACCAAGGGCCAGCCGATCTGCAGGAGGGTGGCCCGCACCGTCGTGGACGACCTTATTTTCGAGGAGGTCGACGCCTTTGGCGAGCGTCCGGGACCGGCGGTCGACGCCCGCAAGACGAGCGCGGTGCAACTGACGGGCTTTCCCAAGGGCACCGAACTCTTCGGACTGGTGCAAGATGACGGGACGCTCGAAATCTTCGCCCACATCGAGGGAAGCGACGCCGCTTCGGCGCCGTACATCGAAGGCCCGACCTTCAGCGTCGAGGGTTATGCGAACGACCCGGCATCCTTCACCGGGGTGCTCCTGAACTCTTCCTACCACCCCTTCGAGACGATCATTCACTCGTCCTAACCGCCGAAGGCCCGCTCAGAGCACCTTGCCCGGGTTCATGATGTTGTCGGGGTCGAGCGTTTTCTTGATGGCGCGCATGAGGTCGATCTCGATCGGCGAATGGTAGCGGACCAACTCGTCCCGCTTCAGCCTGCCGATACCGTGCTCGGCGCTGAAGCTCCCGCCCAACTCGGCCACGAGGTCATGGACCATCCGGTTGAGCCGCTGCCGATGGCCAAGGAACACCGCACCCTCCATGCCCACCGGTTGGCTGAGATTGAAGTGAATGTTGCCGTCGCCGACATGACCGAAGGCAAAGATCCGGATGCCCGCCATTTCCCTTTCGATCATCGCCGTCGCCCGGGAGATGAACTCGGCGACGCTGGAGACCGGCACGGACACGTCGTGCTTGATGCTGGCGCCTTCGCGAATCTCGGCTTCCGGCAGGATATCGCGCAGGTACCAGATCTGCCTGGCCTGGGTCCCGCTGGCGGCGATCACCGCGTCCGCGATCAGGCCGGACTCGTAACCGCCGGCAAGAAAGTCCTCGAGGCATTGCCGCCCCGCGCCGCCCGTCTGGCCGGACGAAATCTCCATCAGGACGTACCAGGGCGTCCGGGTTTTTAGCGGTTCCCTGGCCTCCGGAAAGTGCTTGAGCGTCGCCTCGAGTGCGATCCTGGGGATCAGTTCGAAGGCGGTGACGGTGTCGCCGGTCGCCGCCTTGGCGTCCGCCAGGAGCCGGGTCACGCCGTCAAGCTCGGCCACGGCGATGAAGGCGGTCTGGACGTCCCGCGGGCGGGGAAAAAGCTTGAGCACGGCGGCGGTGATCACGCCGAGCGTCCCCTCGGCGCCGATGAACAGATGCTTGAGATCATAGCCCGTGTTGTCCTTGCGCAGGCGGCGCAGCCCATCCCACAAGGCGCCGTCGGGCAACACGACCTCCAGCCCGAGCACGAGCGACCGGGCGCTGCCATATTTGAGCACCGCCACCCCGCCGGCATTGGTCGAGAGATTGCCGCCGATCATGCAACTGCCCTCCGCCGCCAGGCTGAGGGGAAACAGGCGGTCGACATCCTTTGCCGCCGCCTGAAGGTCGGCGAGCACGCATCCCGCCTCCGCCGTCATGGTGTCGTTGAGGGGGTCGATCTCGCGGATCCGGTTCATGCGCGAAAGGCTAAGCACGATGCCGCCGCCTTCCTCGAGCGGCACCGAAGCCCCGACCAGGCCGGTATTGCCGCCCTGGGGGACGATCGGAATCCTCGCCGCCGCCGACAGCCGCACCACTTCGGCGACCTCCTCGCGGTTGGCCGGGCGCACCACGGCGTCGCAGCGGCCGTGATATCGCCCCCTCTGATCGGTGAGATAGGGGGCCATGTCCTCGGCGTCCGAGATCCAACCCTTGGCGCCGACGGCCGCCTGGATTTTACTCAGCACGCCGGCGGTGGTTTCGGATGTGGCTCTCACCCGTATTCCCTCGTGAAATTGCGGCGCCGTTGAAGGATTTAACCCTTTGCCGCGGGCCCGGCAAGGGCGCTTTGGGTGGCCCGGCGCAAGCGGTCGTTGATGGCGACGCCAAGACCGGTTTCGGGGATGGGCATGACGGCGATGGCGGAAATGTCCGGCCGGTCCAGGGCGCGCAGCATGGCGAACAGATTGGCCGCCGCCTCCGTCAGGTCGGCCGAGGGGCTGAGGTTCATTTCGACGGCCCCGCCGGTGATGGCATGGCGACCGAAGGCCAGGAGCGCCTCGGTCCTTCCGACCTCGCCGGCGTCGAGCCGCAAGGGCCTCCCCGGCGCGTAATGGCGGGCCAGCATGCCCGGCGATTTGACCCCTTCGGTGGCGTCGGCGAGGGCCGCGTCAGCGAGACCCGTGGGTCCGATCACCGCTTCGATCTCGTCCCTGGTGATCCCTCCCGGGCGCAGTATCACCGGGCTCGGCGTGGTCAGGTCGAGGACCGTCGATTCGATGCCGACCGGGCACCGGCCGCCGTCGAGGATCATCCGAGGGCTCCCCGCCAGCGAGGCCGAAACGTGATCGGCGCTGGTCGGGCTCACTTCGCCGGCGCGGTTGGCGCTTGGCGCCGCGATGGGCCGTTTCGCCGCCGCCAGCAGCGCCTGGGCGACGGGGTGGGCGGGCACGCGCACGGCAAGGGTCTCGAGACCGGCGCTGACCAGCAGCGAGATCGCCGAGGCCGGCCGGCGCTCGAGCACCAGGGTCAGCGCGCCCGGCCAAAAAGCGCCGGCGAGATCGTGCGCGCGGGCATCGAAGGCGGCGGCATCGCTGGCTTCGCCCGAGTTTGCGAAATGGACGATCAGGGGATTGAAGCGGGGCCGGTCCTTGGCCTCGAAGATCGACGCCACGGCGCGGTCGTTGGCGGCGTCGGCGCCGAGGCCGTACACGGTCTCGGTGGGAAAGGCGATCAGTCCGCCTTCGCCGATCACGGCGGCGGCGGCGGCGATGTTCTCGGTGCTCGGCGCGAATAGGTTGGACGCGGGGTTGATCATGGGCTCGGCGGATCTTCTCTTCGGCGCCCTGCTCACGCCTTGCCGCGGGCGATGAACGCGGGGTTCTTGAAGCCGGGTTTGCCATAGAGAAACGCCCCGCCGTCGAGGGTGGTGACGGAACCGCCGGCGGCTTCGAGTATGGCCTGGCCGGCGGCCGTATCCCATTCGCTGCACGGCCCGAAACGGGGGAAAAGGTCGGCCTCGCCGCTCGCCAGCTTGCAGAATTTGAGGGCACTGCCGCAAAGGAGGCGCGCCTTCACCTTCCGGTCCGAGAGAAAGCGCTCCAGTTCGGCGTCGGTTTTGTGCGAACGGCTGGATAGGACCACCACGCCGTCCGCGGGCGCCGTGCGCGCCGCGATCGGGCGGGCCGGCGCGTCGCCGTCCTGGCACATGGCGGTGCCGGCGCCGGCAGCCGAATAGGTCAGGCCGAGGGCGGGGACATGAATGACGCCCAGCACCGGCCGCCGGTCAATGATGAGCGCGATATTGACGGTGAATTCGCCGTTGCGCTTGACGAATTCCTTGGTGCCATCGAGCGGGTCCACGGCCCAGAAGCGCCTCGATCCCGCGTCCGGCATCTTCTTGGCCGCCGCCTCTTCGGCGACGATGGTGATGTCCGGCGTGAGGCGCGCGAGTTCGGCGACGATGATGCGTTCGGCCGCTTCGTCGGCGTCGGTCACCGGCGACGCGTCGGCCTTGGCGCGGACCGCGAAGTCGGTGCGGTAAATCTCGAGAATCTCATCACCGGCCTTTCGGGCGATGGCGCAGACAGGCGCGATCAGCGCCCCGAGATCCGCTTGGTTCATCAACCTAATCCTTCGACCGCGCCGCGCCCGGCGTGCCCCGGCTAGTCGTATCCGTATAGCTACCGGGTGGTTCCGGAATGGATGTTCTTTACCGAATGCAACGCCCTGGCGGGAATGAAGACCTCATCGCCGCCGTCATTGTGGCCCGCCAGAGGGCTTTTCACAAGCGGGCACCGGCGGCGGGTTTCGAAACGCGGCACAATCAGGGTCCGCATCGGCCGATGCCGGGCGGGACCAAAGTCACCGGTCGAGGGCGTCTATTCGCCGCCTCGGTTGCCAACAGGGGAGCGGCCCGATTTCAGGAAAGGTGAGGATGGATTTCAAAAAAGAGAGGACCTGCGAGCCGGTTGGGGCGTCTTCACTTTTCTCGGGGGGATGAGGGACAGGGAAAGTGAGGAACCCGACTCGCAGGCCTGTCGGTAAAACATTGTCAGTGAGGCAAATCCCCTCTATTGCCACCAAGCGTAAGGCCGGGAGGATGGTTGGAGAGCCTTATCCTTCCTCGTCCTGATCTTGCCAGGGAGACCGTGGCGTCAACGATAGCCCCACTGCCAATGAGCCGAAGATTACGGGGTCGGGCAGCCGATCTCAAATCACGCCTCTTCAAATACTCGTGAGGTAGACGCGCGCCGTGGCCGGGGGACTCGTGGCTCCCGCCTCGCGGCTACGGTCGATTTTTCCAGGTTTTCAAGCAGTTGGATTGCCCAACGGGGCGCCGTGGAAGGAATTACGACGGCGGCGGAGGACATTTTATTGTCTTGCCTCGCATCCTCGGCGCGTTTAGCGTTTTCAGGAGGATCCTGACGGCGGCATGACGCGAAGGAGTTCCTGACATGGCGGCCAAGACCCAGGCACGCCGGGGAGGGAAGGACCGGCTGGCCGAGACCATCGTCGATGCGGCGCTGGAGCAGGCCGAGGAGGCGGGCTGGGACGGGGTTCGCCTTCACCAGGTGGCGGAACGGCTCGGCGTGCCGCTCGCCGATATCGCCGGTCACTATCGCGATCTCGACGCCATCGCCGATGCCTGGTTCGCCCGCGCCCGTGGCGCCATGGCGGCGCCTCGATCGCCCGGCTTCGCCGACCTCGCCGCCCGGGAGCGCTTGCATTCGACGATCATGCGTTGGTTCGATGCACTCGCGCCCCACCGCCGCGTCAGCGGCCAGATGATCGCCACCAAGCTCTATCCCAGCCATCCGCACCATTGGCTGCCGTTGATCTTCAACCTGTCCCGCACCATCCAGTGGGTCCGCGACGCGGCGCTGTTGGACGCCACCGGCCGGCAACGCCAGATCGAGGAGATCGGTCTTAGCGCCCTGTTCCTGGCCACGCTTGCGGTGTGGTTGCGCGACGCCTCTTCGGACCAGGAAGAGACACGGGAATTTCTCCGCCGCCGGCTCGCCGCCGCCGATGGCCTGATGGCGCGGATGTGGGGGGCGGGGGCGCGCGATCCGCAAGGGACCGGTTAGAACGACAGGGGGGGAAGGCTAGGTGCGCCGGTCGCGCGATCAGTCGCCACCGACCTCCGCCAGACACTCATCGATGATCGTCAGCGCCGCGTCCATCTGTTCGATGGTGATGGTCAGAGGCGGCGTCAGGGACAGGATGTTGCCCATGGTGATCTTCATGCTCAGGCCTTTGTCGAGGGCCGAATAGAGGATGCGATCGGCGGCATCGGTCGCGCGGGTCTTGTCGTCCCGGTCGAGCACGAGCTCGACGCCGATCTGAAGCCCGAGGCCCCTGACATCGCCGATGATCGAATGCCGGCCGGCCATCTCGCGCAGCCGGTCCAGGGCATGGGCGCCGACGATTCGGGCGTTCTCGACCAGGCCTTCGTCCTCGATGATCTCGATGGTGGTCAAAGCGGCGCGGCACGACACCGGATTCTTTTCGTGGGTGTAGTGGCCAAGCGCGTGGTTCTCCAGGACATCGAACTCAGGCTTGGCGATCATCGCGGCGATCGGCATGATCCCGCCGCCGAGCGCCTTGCCGAGCACCAGGATATCGGGCGTGACGCCAAAGTGCTCGCAGGCGAACATGCGCCCGGTCTTGCCGAGGCCGGTGGGAATTTCGTCGAAGATCAGCAAGGCGCCGTGATCGTCGCAGGCCTGGCGGACGATCCGCCAAAATCCCGGCGGCGGGATATAGGGTACGGCGCGCACCGGCTCGGCGATCACGGCGGCGACGTCGCCTTCCTTCTCCAGCACGTAACGAACGAAATCGGCGCAGATCGTCTTGCAGTTATCGAGGTCCGGTTGGCCGTCGATATCGGGGTAGCCATAGGGGCAGCGATAGCAATAAGGCGGCGCCACGTGCTCGGTGCCCGGCAGCAGCGGGCCGATCGGCCCGGAACGGAAGGTTTCCTCGCCGCCGACGCTGCTGGCGCCGAAACCGGCGCCGTGAAAGGCGTCCCAGAAGGAGACGGTCTTGAACCGGCCGGTCACCGCGCGGGCGAGTTTCAGCGCCATCTCGATGGCGTCGGAGCCGCCGGTCGCGAACAGCATCTTGGAGAGGCCGCCGGGCGCGATGCTGGCCAGCTTTGCCGCCAGGGCCACCGCCGGGGCGTCGGTGAAACGCCGGGGCGTGAAGGGGAGATCGTCGATCTGGCGCTTGAGGGCTTCCACCAGGCGGGGATGGCCGTAGCCGATATGGTGGACGTTGTTGCCGTGGAAATCCATGAAGCGACGGCCGGTCATGTCCTCCAGCCAGATTCCCTCGGCCTTGCGGATCGCCGATATGCATGGCGTCGAGAGGGACTGGTGGAAGAAATAACGGCTGTCGGCGTCGACCAAGGCGCGGGCCGCATCGTCGAGGTTGCGCGCCTTCCACTCCTTGCGCCGGGGCGACTGATTGCCGTCGCCTTCGGAGTCGGACGGCGCTCGCGCTTCCGAAGTATCCCTCGTCCTTACCCGTTCTTGCATCGCAACCGTGCCAATTTAGCGCCACCTTCGTTCCAATGACCGGCGTGCCCGGGCCGATACGACAGGCGGCGGCAGGCGCCGTCAAATGCCGTTACTACCGCCTTTGGTGGTGCCGGCGATCGAACATCGCCGAACCCCCGCTGCTGGCGGAAATCATTCGGTGCAGTATTACGCTTAGATCACCAGAGGGGTCAAATTGGTAAATTTTGCCGGCCGATAAAATATGTTGTGGTCAAGCTCTTGGCCGGAAGCGTAAAATAGGGTCATCCTGTATGACAAAAATTCGGTAAACAACTGAAAACCGGATATTTTTCCTTCTGGAGCGCCCTTACTGCCTACCTGCAAGCACAAGGTGTGGTGGAAAATTCATTCCCCCCGGAACGCCGACGTCCGGAAAGGAAATGCCATAAATTTGCCTAGATTTTTCTGGATTGAGATAAGAAAATTAAATAAACTGATGGTTATCGGATTCTCGGTGGTGAGAAATCCGCAACGGAGAGGGGGACGATCCGCCAGGAGATTGGCTTATCCGTGTCCCATCGCTAACTGCCAGGGAGGGTGGCGATGAACTTCACGCAACTCAAGTCGTTTCATGCCGTCGCGACGGCCGGCGGTTTCACCAAGGCGGGCAAACTCCTCGGGTTGAGCCAGCCCGCCATTACCATTCAGGTGCGGGCGCTTGAGGAGGGCTATGGCGTCAGCCTGTTTCACCGCAACAGCCAGGGGGTCGTTCTCACCGATCTCGGGCACAAGCTGCATGGCGTCACCAGCCGCATCTTCGGCCTGATCAATGAAGCCGAGGACATCGTGGCGGCGGAAGCGGCGCTGACCGACGGGCATCTCAAGGTCGGCGCCGATGGCCCCTATTTCGTCATGGATCTGCTGGCGGCCTTCACCGCCCGCTACCCCGGCGTCCGCGTGACGGCCGACATGGGCAATACCGAGACCGTGCTGGAGCAACTGTCGGATTACCGCACGGACGTGGCGATGCTGACCGCCGTCGATTTGGACCCGGCCCATTACGCCATTCCTTACAGCTTCCAGACCGCCGTCGTATTCGTCCATCGCGACCATGAATGGGCGGGACGGAAAAGCATCGATCTCGGCGATCTCGACAGGCAGCCGATGATATTCCGCGAGCCGCCTTCGATCACGCGCCGGGTCCTCGAAAGTGCGTTGGAGGGTAGCGATATCACCCCGCGCGTAGTGATGGAACTGGGCTCGCGCGAGGCGGTTCGCGAGGCGGTTGCCGCCGGGCTGGGGATTGGCGTCGTCTTCGAGGCCGAGTTGGGCCGGGACGACCGGCTGTGTTCTCTCGCCGTCGCCGACCGGGATCTCGGTTGCTGGGAATACGCCGTCTGTCTGAAGGAGCGGCGAAACCTGAGGATGGTCCAGGCGTTTCTTGACCTGGCGGTGGAAATGTCGCCGGCGATGGCCGATGACGCGGCGAAAACAGCCAAGTACGCCAGCGGCCGGGCATCTTAGGAGCCTATCCGAGTATTGATCACGGGCTGCACTGCGTTTTCAAGGTCTTGGGCTAGGATGGTGCCGCGCCGCGATGCGTGCGCATCGCAAGCGGTGCCAGACGACGTCCCAAGGCCTTGAAAACGCGGCCCGCCGGGTCGGCCAGACAGACGCGATTGCCGCGTCGCGAAGGCTTGCCGAT